>CAZQZE010000055.1:0-12030 GCA_964597715.1 uncultured Halobacteriales archaeon | reverse complement strand
GGTTCAAATCCGTGTTGGCCCACTCGTTCTCCTGACGTTTCCAAATGACCGGACGTGAGCGGGTTGGTTATCCCCCCAAGTCGACCGTGCCCGGTCATGTGGACCGCCTACCTGTAACAGCCCGATAGCCTCTGGCGGTCTGACTCAGCCTTCGCACGTGGGAAACACCGCTCCGGTACATAAGATGAGTCTTGATAGTATAGTTGAATATGCCGTCGGAATTTCAGCCAAACAGGCGGTCAGTGGTTGGAGGGATTGCCGCCGCGGCGACAGCTACACTTGCTGGGTGTGCCGCAGGAAGCGCTGATACCAGCACATCCGCCTCCGAAGCGACGGACTCCGACCGGACGAACCAGTGGCCGGAGCCGAAAGACGGGCAACGCGAAGTGATGCTCCTCGGAACGACCCACTCGGCACAGCCGCCGGGTGACACGCCGAACGCGTACGCAACTGATCCGGGGAACGCTCCCGGAGAGCAACGCCAGCGCGAGCCTGAGACGCTAACCGACCGACTCGCAGAGCGGAATCCGGACCGGATCGCAGTTGAACACGCTGCTTTCGAGCAGTCACCGATTAACAGCGCATTCAACCCATACGATGACGGCAGAAAAGAACTGAGTGGTGTATCTAGCTGGGAAGGACAGAAGAGTAACGAAATCGTGCAGGTCGGATTCAGACTTGCCGACAAACTCGGCCACGACTCCCTTGCCGCTGTAGGCTATCGGCAGAGTCCGGCCGCATTGCTGACCGACGAAGAACGAAAGCAGTTGCCGAATTCACTACAGGAGTTCCTTATCGATTCAGGCAGCGTTGCGTGCCCACTTTCCACTCCAGCCAGATATATTGAGGAACAGCAACGACAGCGCAACGAGAACCCTCCTGTAGAGCTCTGCAAGTATCTGAACGGTCCTCTCACATGCAATCATGTATCTATCTGTCGTTTCCCGTGGCTCGGCCGGCGTCCGCTACCGTGTGGCTCTTGCTCCGGCCGCACATAGTGGGGGTACCGACCCCACCGGTCGACACCCGCACCCATGTCAGAGTCACAGCCAGACCCGGAGACCGACGAGGACGAGGACGAGGAGAGCGAGCGGACGACGCTCCGCCAGGGCCGCGAGTACGAGGAGACGTTCCGGCTCGATGCCGCCGAGGCCGGCGAGTTTCTGGTCGATGTCGGCGAACAGCTCCAGGAGACCGACGAGCTGACGCTGACGACCGACGAGTGGGAACTCCCATTCGCGTTCGGCGAACCGGTCGAGCTGGAAATCGAATTCGAGGGGGTCGACGACCCCGAACTCGAGATCGAACTGGAGTTGCCGGGCCGAACCGACGAGCGTGCCCCCAGCGTCGAGTGACCTACCGCGTGGCCGCCCGCCAGGTCTTGCGGTCGACAACCTGCCCGTCTACCTCGGCGGCGGGCGCCTCCGTGGCGGCCCACTCGAACTGGTCGGTGACGCTCTCGGGGTCCCGGCCCTGCCCGCCCGTCAGCGCCGTCGAAACGACCCCGGGGTCGACGATGCAAACAGTCTGCTCCAGGTCGGCCGCGAACCCCCGAGCGAGCGCCTCGGCGGCGGCCTTCGAGACGGCGTAGGAGCCATAGCCCGGTTGGGTCTCGCGTGCCACCTGGCCGGAGGAAACCAGCACCCGAGCGTCGTCGGCGAGGTGCGGTAACGCCTCCCGGACGGTCGCGAACACACCACGGACGTTCGTCCGCAGGTGGTCGTCGACGGCCGCGTAGGACTCCTCTCCGAGGGGCGTCTTGCCGGGCTCACCGTTGTAGACGCCGGCGTTGGCGACCACGAGGTCTATCGACCCACCCTCGCGTGCGGCGGTGTCCATGAGTTGCTCGACGTCCCACTCGTCGCGGATGTCGGCCCGGACGCCGGTTGCGGTGCCACCACGCTCGCGGATAGGCTCGAGCACCTCCGCCAGGCTGTCGGTGGTACGGGCACACCCGACCACGTGTGCGCCAGCGTCCCCGAACGCCCGCGCGACAGCGGCACCGATCCCCCGGCTCGCTCCCGTGACGACAGCGGTCTGTCCGTCCATACCGCCGACTAGACCGGCAGTGACTTATGTCGGCTGGTCGCCCGGCCGGGCTCTCACGGGCGGTCGAAACGGCCCGTTTATTGGGTTTCAGCCGTAATCTACCCACGATGACACGGCTCTCGGAGTCGACAGTCGCGGTCGTTGGCGGCGGATTCGGCGGCCTGTCAGCCGCCTGCTATCTCGCGGACGCCGGGCTGGACGTCACCCTGCTCGAGAAAAACGACCAGCTCGGTGGGCGGGCCAGCCGGCTCAAACGCGACGGCTTCACCTTCGACATGGGCCCCTCGTGGTATCTGATGCCCGACGTCTTCGAGCGGTTTTTCGGCCACTTTGGACGGTCGCCCGAGGACTTCTACGGGCTCGAACCGCTGGACCCCCACTACCGTATCTTCTTCAAGGACGACGACCAGGTCGACGCCCGCGGCGACGACGACCACATGCGCGAGGTGTTCGAGTCCTACGAGTCCGGCGCCGGCGAGGCCTTCGACGAGTATCTGGAGACCAGCCAGCACCACTACGAGACGGCGATGGAGAAGTTCGTCTACGAGGACCGCTCGCGGCTGCGGGACTGGGTCGACCCCGACGTGATGCGGGCGGCGCCCATTGGCCTCCGCCTCGTGGGCTCGATGCAGAGCCACGTCGAGAAGTACTTCGACCACCCCAAGCTCCAGCAGATCATGCAGTATACGCTGGTCTTCCTCGGCGGGGCGCCGAACAACACGCCCGCCCTCTACAACATCATGAGTCACGTCGACTTCAACCTCGGTGTCTACTACCCCCGGCCAAAGGAGTCGACGGAGCGAGGCACCGGCACGGGCGGGATCGGTGCGGTCGTCGACGGGGTTGCCGAACTCGGCGACCAGGTGGGTGTCACCTACGAGACCGGTTCCGAGGTGACCGGGATCTCCCGCGCGAAGGACGGCTTCGTCGTCGACACCGTTGACGACGAGTACCGCCCGGACTACGTGGTCTCGAACGCCGACTATGCCCACACCGAGCAGGACCTCCTGCCCACCCACGAGCGCCAGCACGACGACGACTACTGGGAGTCCCGGACCTACGCCCCGTCGGCGTTTCTCATCTACATGGGTGTGGAGGGGGATGTCGACCCGCTCGAACACCACACACTTGTGCTCCCGGAGGACTGGGACAGCCACTTCGAGTCTATCTTCGAGGAGCCCGGCTGGCCCGACGAGCCCGCCTACTACCTCTGTGTCCCCTCCGAGACCGACGACGCGGTCGCCCCCGAGGGTCACAGCAACCTCTTTGCGCTCGTCCCCATCGCGCCGGACCTGCACGACGGCGAGGAGGTCCGCGAGGAGTACCGCGAGAAGATCCTCGCCGACATCGCCGACAACACGGGCGTCGACCTCCGGGACCGGATCGTCGTCGAGGAGCAGTTTGCCGTCTCGGACTTTGTCGAGCGGTACAACGCCACCGAGGGAACCGCACTCGGACTCGCCCACACGCTCCGGCAGACTGCCCTGCTTCGCCCCTCGAACCGCTCCTCGGCGGTCGACGGGCTCTACTTCACGGGCTCCTTTACCACACCTGGCATCGGCGTTCCAATGTGCCTGATAAGCGGCGAACACGCCGCGGAGGCACTGCTTGACGAACAGGGATGAGACGGGACCACCCAGGAGCGGCCACAGGATGAGCAGCGTCGGCGAGCGGCTGGCGGCGTTTGCGCCCTCCGACCAGTCCTTTTTTGGCTACCTGTTCTGGCTCTCCCGACCCCGCTTCTGGCTGTATCTCGCCGGCCCCGTTGCCGTTGGCGTCGTCTACGCCGCCGACTCGGTCGCCGGCTTCTTCCAGCCGCTCGCGCTCCTGCTCTTTGTGTGGTTTCTCGTCCCCGCGAACCTCTTTTTGTACGGCGTCAACGACATCTTCGACGTCGATATCGACGAAAACAACCCGAAAAAGGGCGCGGACGGCCGGGAGGTCCAGTACACCGGTGACGGCATCGTCGTGATGGTCGTCTACCTGGCCGGTGCGGTCGGGACCCTGTTTGGCTTTGCGCTCACCATCGAGGGGATCTACGCGCTCGCCGCCTTCTACGTCCTCGCGGTGGAGTACAGCGCCCCGCCGCTGCGGTTCAAGACCACGCCCCTCCTCGACTCGCTGTCGAACGGGCTCTACGTCCTGCCGGGTGTGGTCGCCTACGTCGCAATCGCCGGGGAGTCGCCGCCGTTGCTGGCTGTGGCCGGGGGCTGGCTGTGGACGATGGGGATGCACACCTTCTCGGCGGTTCCGGACATCGAACCCGACCGTGCGGCCGGTATCGACACCACGGCGACACTGCTCGGCGAGCGCTGGACCCTCGTCTACTGTGGGGTCGTCTGGCTGGCTGCCGCTATCCTGATGGAACTGCTCCACCCCCTCCTGGGTGTCGCCTTCGGCGTCTACCCCGTGTTGACGGCGCTCTTTGCCCTCTCGGAGGTCTCCGTAAACCGCGCGTACTGGTGGTTCCCGATCATCAACACGGTCGCCGGCGCGGCTCTGACGATGGGTGGGGTCTGGGTGGTCATGTATGGGTGACCGGCCGTGACCCGGACGACACGCGCAGGTGAGCGCGGATGAACGAGGGGGTACTTGGGTCGGCCCGGTCGGTCGACCGCCGGGATATTGAGGCACTGCTCGACCGGCTGATCCGCCAGAACCGGTTTACCATCGCTGTTGTCTTCCCGGTGACCGGTGCGGTTCTGTTGCTTGCGAGCGCCGAGGGTCTGCTCCCCGGCCCGCTCTCGTTCAACCCGTACCTGGTCCTGCTGGGGACCCTGGTGATGCGCCTGCCGCTGGTCGGCGGGCTCGCCCCGCTCATCGACCGCCGTGCCGGACTGGCGCTTGGCGCGCTCGTACTGTACGCCTACGGGATCGAGGCGGTCGGGCTGGCGACCGGGTGGCCCTACGGCGAGTTCTCCTACGGCGTTGCGCTCGGCCCAACCCTCGGCCGGGAGTTACCCCTGGGGTTGCCGGTCTTTTTCCTCCCGCTGGTGCTCAACAGTTACCTGCTCTGTCTGCTCCTGCTCGGCGGGCGCGCCGACAACCCCGCGGTCCGGCTGGGGACGGTCATCGCGACGGTCATCGCGGTCGACCTCGTGCTCGACCCGGGTGCGGTCGCGCTGGGGTTCTGGTCCTACGTCGAGGGGGCCTACTACGGGGTCCCGCTGAGTAACTACGCCGGCTGGGTGCTGAGCGCGACAGTGTCGGTCCTGGCCGTCGACCTGGCGTTCAGCCGGACGGCCCTGCTCGCCCGTGTGCGCGACTGTCCGTACGTGCTCGATGACCTGGTGAGCTTTGTCCTGCTGTGGGGGGCAGTCAACGTGTTTTATGCGGCGTGGGTGCCGGCCGGGGTTGCGGCGGTCTTCGCGGCCGGACTGGTCCAACTCGACCGGTTCGACTTCAACGTCTGGGCGCGAGTCGACAGCCGACAGTCGGGGTAGACTGCGCCTGGGCTACTCGGGATGTGGGACGTGTGGCCCCTCGTCGGCACCCGGCGTCTCACCGTCGCCGGCCGGGACGGCGCTAACTCGCCGGAACACCGAGACGGGGTCCCTGAGCCGGCGCCAGTGCCACCAGGTCTTTGCGACCGTCCAGAGTTTCCGGCGTCGGGACAGCGACGGCCGCTGTGTCAGGACATCAAAGTTCTGGCCGCGGATCAGCCGGTGGTGCTCGGCGTAGAGGACGGCCGCGAGCAACACGGCGAACTGGCAGTCCTTCGGGAGATACTCGATGCCAGCCACGCCCTCGCGGTACTTGTTCTCGGTGCGCAGAAGCTCCGCCCGGACCGCGGCCCGGAACTCCGGGGTTGGGTCACAGCTCCGGACCTCCTCGACACCCGTGTCGTGAGCCTCCAGGGTCTCCAGGGGGAGATACACCCGGTCGAGTTCGCGGATATCCTCGCGGACATCGCGGATAAAGTTGGTGAGCTGAAATGCCTCACCAAGCGTGCCGGCGTGTGGGTGGGCGGCCTCGGGGTTGTCGGGCTCCATGATCGCGGTCATCATGTGCCCGACCGCGGCTGCCGAGCCGCGGGTGTAGCCGGCCAGGTCCTCGCGAGTCTCGTAGCGGTCGGTGTCGATATCCGCCTGCATGGCGTCGATGAACTCCTCGACCTCCCGGTCGGGGATGTCGGTGCGCCCGCGGAGTTCGGCAAAGGCGTCGACGACCGGCTCGGTCGCCTCTCCCCGCCCCAGGGCCGCCTCGCGGATCTCCTCGAGGCGCCGGCGCTGTTCCTCGGGCTGTCGGCCGTTGTCACCGTCGACTACCTCGTCCGCGATCCGGAAGAAGCCGTAGAGAACGTAGGTCTGCTCCCTGATCCGTTCGGGGAGCAGACGGGTCGCGTAATAGAAGGTTTGGCCGGTCTGTTTGTGGATGGCCTTCCCCTCGGTAAGCTGAGACTCGTCCACATCTCTGCTAGTGAGGCCGAGGTACTAAGTTAGTTACCCAATCGGTTTGGGGTTCCACCCCCCATCGGGGGTGTGTGACCGGCCGGTCAGGGTGCACCTTTATCTCAGGCCCTCGACTATCTTCACACATGTCACGCCTGCTTGTCGGGACAGACGGACCGGTGACGAGCGACGCCATCCTCGACTATCTCCTGGACGCGCTCGGGTCATCCGACGAGGTCTGTATCGTCACCTCGGCGCCCGGCGGCGACGAGACGACCAGCGCCGAGATGACCACGGGCGAGGAGGCACTCGATATCCTCGACGAGGGTCTCGGCGAGGCCGTCGCCGAGCGCCACCAGTTCGTCCGCGGGAACAGTCCCGTCGAGGACCTGCTGGCCGCGGCCGAGGACTTCGACGCCGACGAGTACGTTGTCGGCATCCGCAAGCGCAGCCCCATCGGAAAGGTGATGTTCGGCTCGACCGCACAGACCCTCCTGCTCGACGCGGACCGTCCGGTCCGGTGTGTCCCGCTGACCGAGTGACCGCGCACGCCGGACAGCCTGGCGACACGGACCCGGGTCGTCCCTGTGGGGCCGGCCTGCCGTAGCACAACTGTTTTCCACCCGCTCCGTGCACTGTCGGGTATGCGCGAGACCCTCGCCGCCGCCAGTGACCTGCTCGCATCGGCTGCCGACGACGCCGGCGACCACGCCGACCGGCTGGGCGAACTGGCCGACCAACTCGGCTCGCTGGCCGACCAGGACCGCGATGTCGACCACGGCCGTCTGGCCCGCATCCAGTCCGGGCTCGACGAGGTCCAGTCGGACGTCGACGACGACGTTGCCGCGACAATCGACGAGGCAAACGACGAGGTCAACGCCTTCCGGGAGACCATCGAGGGCGTCTAAACCACCGGTCGCGTCACACGCCGACAGCGCGTCGCCACGGGCCCGAACGGTCCCCGGGTCCGCGGCTCCAGATACGACCTCGCCTCACTCAGTGTTCGGCCCGGCAGTCGACCGTCCACCCCGTCTCAGTTCGCCCGGCAAGGCGCCCGAAGAAGGCACGCAGCCCCGACGATTCGGTGGCTGGCAGGACGTGTAACCCGACACGACCGTCCCGGACCGAGACCCGGAAGACATCATCCGTCCCGTCGTCCCGGACGAGATACACCGGCATCGGCAGGTCGTAGTAGTCCCCGAAACGATACGGCCCCGCACGGAGGACCGTCTCCACGAGTTCGACCAGCGCGCTCTCCGAGTGGTCCCCGACCGGGGTGAGCCGGAAGACTGTCGACCCCTCGTAGGTCACCCCGTCGTCGTAGGGGTACCGTCGCTCCGGCCAGGCGGGGATGTCGAAGGTGGGCTCGTCGGCCCCTGGCTGGTCGCCGGACGCGGGGTCGGCTTCAGCCTCGTCACTCGGCGCCGGGTCACCGGCCATCACCCCCAAATAGGGCGGCGTGCCTCTTAGTCCCGCGGGCGAAACAGGCCTCAGTCCCCCCAACAGCCGTCGGCACCGTCCGTGGCGGCCACCCGACAGGGCCCCCGGTTCGGGCGGCCGGCCACGATGCAGGGGCTTGTAGTGGGTCCACACCCGAGACTCGGTCGTGACACCTGGGCTCCCGCCGTCGCTGTCGGTGCCGGCGCTCGCACTCGTCGGTGCGGCTGCCGGCCTCCTGGCAACGCTTGTGATGGACGTCCCGATGCGCGGGCTCCTCGCCGAGGGGATGACACCGCCCTCTGTCGCCGCCGGCGCCCTGACCGGTTCTGACACCGCCGACGCCCCCCGCGGGGTCGCGCTCGCGGTCCACTACGGCTCCGGGACCGGTGCCGGACTCGTCTTCACCGTGCTGGCGGTGCTTGCGGCGGCAGTTGGGCTGTCCGGCCCTGCCGTTGCCGGCCTCCCGGTCCTCGCGCTCGCGGCCGCTGCGCTCGTCCAGTTGCCGGTCATGGTTGCCTTCTTCTCCTATCTTGTTCTCCCGCGGTACGGGACCGTCGAAGACGAGCGAGTGCCGGCTATCCGCCGGGACTGGCTCCGCTCGGCGACCGTCTACGTGGTGAGCGTCACAGTCCTGCTCCCGGCGCTGGTGTGGGCTGCCGGCTGAGCCGGCCGGGCCGGGGCACACTGACCGCCCTATCAGGCGAATAGCGGGGCGCAGCCGACGAGTTGTGGCTGTCCGGCTGACGCGCCCGTCGGCGGTGCCCCTATCTACCCGCGACCCGGAGTGGGCCTGTGACAGACGCCGACCCGGTTCTGTACCCGAATACGGGCGACGCTCCCGACGACGGCCCCGACGGCGGTGGCCCCGGGCGGGTCTCCCGCCGCAGACTGCTGGGTGCCACGGCCGCTGCCGGCGCCGTCGCAACAGCCGGCTGCGCGTCCGGGGGCAGTGAGCCGCCCACTCCGGTCGAGGGCGCACCGACGGTGTTCGTGTTCAACACCGGAGACGGCAGCGTCAGCGTCATTGACGCCGAGTCCGACGAGGTCGTGGAGACGCGGGCCGCCGGCGTGACCTCCTCGTTTCCCTCGAACCAGTTCTCCCCGCGACTCGTCGACCGGCCCGGGGAGCACCTGTGGGTCAACGCCGACCGGGGTGTCCGGGCGCTCACCGCCGGCTCGCTTTCCGAGGTCGCCCGGGTCGAGACCGGGTCGGGCGCCAACTGGCTCGAGCGGACGCCGGACGGCACTCACCTGCTCGTCAGTGCCCGGGAGCCGGCCCACACCCAGTACCGCGTCGACGCCGACCCCGGCTCCGAGACCTTCGGCCAGGTGACCGCGGAACTCGACCGGACGCCCGAGGGCGGCCGCGGGGGAAACGAGGGCCCCGGCCCGTGTGACATTACGGTCCACCCCGACGGTGACGTGGCCTACGTCCCCGACCTCTTCGGCGAGACGCTGACCGTCCTGGATACCGAGGCCTTCGAGACCGTGACGCAGGTCGAGGTGTCGCGGGTCGGGAACGGCCCGGCCGTGCCGTGGATGGGGACCGCCGCCTGGGACGGAGCGACGCTGCTCGTCGAGCACGACGAGGGCGCGACGGGCACCGAGAGTCTCTGGGACGTGAGCGACCCGGCCAAACCCCGCGAGCGGAGCAGGCTAACCGCGGCCGACGGCCTCGGCGAGGCTCCGCTGACCAGCGAGGTCGGCCCCGACTCGGAGACCGGCTACGTCTTCACACCCGGGTCGAACGACGTGACCGTTATCGACCTGGTCGCCGGCGAGGTCCGTGACCGGCTCGACCTCGGCGGGTCGGCGTTCGTGGGGACCTGGGGCCCCGACCGCGACCGACTGTACGCCCCGGTCCAGACGGAGGACGAGGTTGCCGTCATCGACCACGCGGCCGGCGAGGTGACGGCCCGGCTGGCGGTCGGCCCCCGGCCGTACGGGGCGACCGCGGGAACCGTCCGGCCTGCCGAGCGCCGGGCGTCGGAGTCGGCGCAGGCACTCGAGCGGCTGGCGTTTCGTCACGACGACAGCGGGACGACCTACTGTCTCGGTAACTGCGCCTGCGGCCACCGGCTCTGAGCTGCTGTGGGCCCCACCGGGTCCGGCCTGTCACGGACGATTTATGTCCGCCGCAGTCTGCGGTCCAGTATGTGCGGGCGCTACAGCCTGTTCGCGCCGCCCGAGGCCGTCGAGGAGCGGTTCGGCGCCAGCTTCCACGAGACGTTCCAGCCCAGGTACAACGCCGCGCCGCGGCAGTCGCTGCCGGTCATCGGTGGCGACCGTGACGGCGAGATCCGGACGATGGAGTGGGGACTGGTCCCGCCGTGGGCCGACAGCCGCGACGACGGCGGCTTCATCAACGCCCGCGCCGAGACCGTCGCCGACAAGCCCAGCTTCCGGGACGCCTTCCGCCGGGACGGCCCCGGGGGCCGGTGTCTCGTCCTCGCCGACGGCTTCTACGAGTGGGTCGAGCAGGACGGCGACAAACAGCCCTACCGGGTGACGCTGGCGGGGGAGCGTCCCTTCGCGATGGCGGGGCTCTGGACGCCGTTCGAGCCTGCCACCGAGCAGACCGGCCTGGGTGACTTCGGCGGCGACGGGCCGGGCGGCCCCGACCCCGTCGAGACCTTCACTATCGTTACCACCGAGCCAAACGCGACCGTCGCGGACCTGCACCACCGGATGGCGGTCGTCCTCCCCGAGGGCCGCGAGCGCGAGTGGCTGCGCGCGCCCGCCGCGGAGGCCGCCGACCTGCTCGAACCCTACGAGGGGGAGATGCGGACCTACCCGGTCTCGACGGCCGTCAACGACCCGAGCAACGACTCGCCGTCGGTGACAGAGCCGCTCTCGGAGTAGCGTGCCCCACACGCGGCGCCGCGCCGGCGCACACGGGGGCGCGAACGCCGCGCCGGGTCAGTCCTCCTGCAGCGACTGACGGACCTCCGCCTTCGAGCCCTCGTCGGCCGCCACGATGTGGCGCCTGTCGACGACATAGAGCCCGTGGACCGTCGTCCCCTCCTCCGCGATGGCGAGGGCGTGGTCCAGTACTGTCGCGGTACCGGAGCTCCCGTCGGTGGGGACCAGGATGTCGTCGTACATACCGCGACCCGACACCGGGGCCGGCAAAGAGCCTACTGGTGAGAGTGCTCACCCACCGGTAAAGCTGGGGTGTTTCGAGACGCGCCGCGGGAGATACCGCGACCGCTGTGGGAGGTCGGCGACATCCTCCTGGACGGTCTCCTCCAGTTCCGCGAGGGTCATCTCCCGCTCCTCGTCGGCGATGCGGACGTTGACGCCCATCCGGTCGCTCTCGACCTCGTCGTTCCCGACCACGATGTAGTACGGCACCCAGTCGGTCTCGGCGCCGGCGATCCGCCTGCCGACGGACTCGTCGCGGTCGTCGATGTCCGCCCGAATCTCGGCCGCTTCGAGGGTGTCCGCAAGTTCGTCACAGTACCCGAGATGTTCGTCGGGGTTGACGGGGATGAACCGGACCTGTGTCGGGGAGAGCCAGGTCGGCAACTGTGGCGTGTCCATGTCCGCGGTCTTCTCGAGCAGGGCGGCCATCACGCGCTCGATACCACCGGACGGGGAGTAGTGGAGGATCGGTGGGTTGTGGGCGCCCTCGCCGTCCATGTACTCGATGTCGAACCGCTCGGCGCTCTCGACGTCGATCTGGACTGTCGGGTTCTCGATGGGCCGGCCGAGGCTGTCGATGGCCGCGAAGTCGATCTTCGCCGACCAGTAGTGGTGTCGCTCCGGGATGACCTCGAGGAGCGTCGGCTTGCCGAGTTCGTCGACAACGCCCTGTACCCAGGCCTCGTTGTCCTCGTAGAACTCCCGGGTCATCCGGATGGCCGGCTCGTAGTTGATATCGAGGTCCTCGGAGGTCCGGAGCGCGAGCTTTGCCTGCTGCATCAGTTCCTCGCGGGCCTGGTCCATGTCCCGCGTGGCGGTGTGCATGTCGGGCATAGTAAAGGCCCGCAACCGTTTGAGCCCGGCTACCTCCCCTTGCTGTTCGCGTCGGAAGGAGTAGGTCGACATCTCGTAGACCCGGAGCGGGAGGTCGTTGACCGAGATATGCATATCTCGCATGATGGAGAACTGGCCGAAACAGGCCGCAAAGCGGAGCATCATCCGGCGG
>CAZQZE010000054.1:0-12071 GCA_964597715.1 uncultured Halobacteriales archaeon | reverse complement strand
CTGGTGGTCGGCGAGGACCAGATCCTCGGCCAGGTCCGGGACGCCTACGAGGACGCCCGGGGTGTCGGCGGGATCGACACCATCCTCGAGGACGGTGTCACGAAGGCGACCCGGGTTGGCGAGCGCGCCCGCACCGAGACGGCGATCAACGAGGGGGTGGTTTCGCTGGCCAGCGCGGCCGCCCGACTCGCCGCCGAGGACATCGCTCTCGAGACCGCCACCGGGCTGGTCGTCGGCGCCGGCGAGATGGGGACGCTCGCGGCGGAGACGCTGGCCGGCCGGGTCGAGAAGCTGGTCGTCGCCAACCGGACTGTCCCCCACGCCGAGCACGTTGCCGAGCAGGTCGACACCGACGCCGCCGGGGCGGTCGGGCTCGACGACCTGCCCGAGGCCGTCGACGAGGCCGACCTGGTCGTCACGGCCACCGGCAGCGAGGACGCCGTGCTGGACCGGGGCGTGCTGGCCGGGGCTGGCGAGACCTTTCTTATCGACCTCGGCCAGCCCCGTGACGTGCCACCGGCGGCTGCCGAGGTGCCGGGCGCGACGGTGAAAGACCTCGACGCGCTGGAGGCAGTCACCGAACGGACCCGCAAGCAGCGTCAGCGGGCGGCCGCGCGTGTCGAGGCGATCATCGACGAGGAGTTCGAGCGGCTGCTCACCGGCTACAAGCGAAAGCGCGCCGACCGGGTCATCTCCGCGATGTACGAGAGCGCCGAGCGGGTAAAGGCGGCCGAACTCGAGCGGGCGAGCCGCGAGGCCGACTTCGACGACGAGCAACGGGCGGCCGTCGAGGCGATGGCCGACTCTATCGTCTCCCAGCTACTGGCGGCCCCTACCAACAGCCTCCGTGACGCCGCCGAGGAGGACGACTGGTCGACGATCAACACCGCACTCCAGCTGTTCGACCCCGACTTCGGGCCCGACGCCACCGAGCCTCCCGCCTTTGTCGAGGGGATGAGCCACGAGGATATCCCCGAGGCGATGCGCGAGGAGATGCCGGCGGCCGTCCTCGACCAACTCGAGGAGTGAGACATGCCGGCCGACAGCCGGTAGACCGCCTCCGTCGACCGGGCGCCGCCGTTGTCGACCGCGGGTCGGTCGAGGCGCCTGTGACCGACCGGATACCCACAATCGCCGCCGCGTATTTTAGTGCCCTGACCAAAGTCAGGAGGCATGGATACCGAACTCGGGCAACGCGGCGTCGAAACGGTGTGTCAGACCTGTCAGGTCGAACTGGACCGCATCGCCGAAGCCGCGATGCTGACCGAACAGGACCTCGAGTTGCTCCGCCAGCCACGGCGGCGGATCAACGCGAACGTGCCTGTCCGGATGGACGACGGGTCGGTCGAGGTCTTTCCCTCGTTTCGCGTCCAGTACAACGACGCCAGGGGGCCGATGAAGGGCGGGATCCGGTTTCACCCCGATGTCGACGAGGACGAGGTGGACGAACTCGCCTTCCTGATGACGCTGAAGTGTGCGGTCGTCGACATCCCCTTTGGCGGCGCGAAAGGCGGGGTCCAGGTCGACCCGGACGACCTCTCGACGGGTGAACTGGAGCGGCTGTCCCGGGCGTACATCTCGGAGTTCAAGGACGACATCGGGCCACAGACCGACATCCCGGCGCCTGATGTGAACACCGATGGCCAGGTGATGGCGTGGATGCGCGACGAGTACGAACAGGTCGTCGGCAAGCAGACGCCGGGGGTCATCACCGGGAAGCCGCCGGGACTCGGCGGGAGCAAGGGCCGGACGACCGCGACATCGCTTGGCGGCGCCGAGGTGCTCGACGCGTTCCTCGAGACGGTCGACGTCGGCGGTGACAGCCCGACGGTCGCGGTCCAGGGCTTTGGAAACGTCGGCTCACACCTCGCCAGGTTCCTCCACGAGCGGGGCTACGATGTCGTCGCAGTGAGCAACGTCGACGGCGGCCTGCACGACGCGTCGGGGCTGGCAGTTCCGGCACTGTTCGAGGAGCACGCGAACACCGGGGACCTGGTCGCCGCGGGGGCCACCGAGATACCGAACGAGGAACTCCTCGCACTCGACGTCGACGTCCTGGTTCCCGCCGCGATCGAGGACCAGATCACCGAGGAGAACATGACCGAGATCCGGGCGGACGCGGTCCTGGAGATGGCAAACGGCCCGACGACGCCGACCGCCGACGAGTACCTCTCCGCACAGGGTATCCCGGTCGTGCCGGACATCCTCGCCAACGCCGGCGGGGTCACCGTGTCGTACTTCGAGTGGGTGCAAAACACCACAAACGAGTACTGGACCGTCGACCGCGTCCAGGAGAAACTCCGGGCACAGATGGCAACGGCCTTCGAGGCGGTCGCACAGGTCAAAGCCGAGGGCGGCGAGACCCGGACCTGGCGGGAGGCGGCGTACACCCGTGCGGTCGAAGCCGTCCTCCAGGCCGAGACGTACCGCAGCAACATCCCGGCGACGTGAACGAGCGCAACACTCACCGGGGCCGCCCCACAGCGGACGGACACGGGAGTAGACTCTTTGCCCCCGCGGTCGTCCTCACGAACATGGCCGACCGACTCTCCGACGAGGCCGTCGAGGCACAGCTGCCCGGCGGCTGGGAGCGCGAGGACACCGAGATCACCCGCACCTTCGAGTTCGACTCCTACCTGGACGGTGTGGGCTTTCTCTCCGGGGTTGCCGGCCTCGCCGAGGAGGCCTGGCACCACCCCGAGATGACCGTCACCTGGGGCGAGGTCGAGGTCCGGCTGACAACCCACGAGGCGGACGGGGTGACCGGGAAGGATATCGACCTCGCCGAGCGGTTCAACGAGGTCTACGACTGACCCGCTCCGGGGGGTCACAGCGACACTGTCACACCGAGAGGCCGAGACGGACGCCTGCGCCCGCGGAGGCGGTGCGAGTCGCCGGCGGACCGCGGGCTGACAGGTGGCTCCCAGAAGGTACTTGACCACCGACGACCTATCTAATACTCTCTATGACCGGTCGCGACTACGACTTCTGGCTGCTGGACCTAGACGGCACCGTCGTGGACGTCCGCCAACCCTACGTCCACGAGGTGGTTGAGGCGGTCGGCGACCGACTGGGTGTCGGCTTCACCGACCGGGAGGCGAGCCTCATCTGGTACGGGCCGGGGCAGGCCCGCGAGGCGATGTTCGCCCGCAAGGGTGTCGATTCCGAGGCCTTCTGGGCGGTGTTCCACGAGGTCGACCGACCGGAAAGCCGTGCCGAGGCCTCCTACGTTTACGAGGACGCGGCCGCCACCGTTCCCGACCTCCAGGGCCCGGTCGGGGTCGTGACCCACTGCCAGGAGTACCTGACCGGACCGGTGCTGGAGGCACTCGACATCGGTGACTGGTTCGACACCGTCGTCTGTTGCACCCACGAGACGGGCTGGAAGCCCGACCCGACGCCGGTGGAGATGGCGGTTGCCGACCTCGACACACGCGGCGCACGGGCGGGGGCGATGGCCGGCGACGGCCCGCGCGACGTACAGGCGGCCCACAACGCCGGGCTCGACGGGATCCACGTGGCCCGTCACGACCACCCGGCACGCGCCGAGGGGACGCCGACCCTCGACGGCGCAACCCGGGTGCGGACACTGACGGACCTGTGGGACTGAGCCGGCGGCTGTGGGAGCCGACGGCACGGGCCGCGTGGAACGCGTACCGGGGAGTTTAACGCCGGCGACACCCAACCACAGCGTATGTCCGCGCTCCGAGATGCGCTGCGGGACCTGCCAGACGCGGTGTTCGCCGACCTGCTGGAGAGCGACGACGCCTACCTCCTGCTGGTCGACCTCCCGGGAGCAACGGCGGAGACGGTCGATGTCCGCGTCGAGGGCGGGACGCTGGTCATCGAGGCCCGCCGTGAGAAGTCGGTCCCCCCGGAGTTCCGGTTTGTCGAGGAGGAACGGTCGCTGTTCCTGGACGTCCGCCTCCCGCTGCCGCCGGACGCAACCGGCACCGACGCCGAGGGACGTGTCGCCGGCGGCGTGCTGGAACTGCGCCTCCCAACGCGGTCGGCACCACCGGAGACAGCAGTCCCGGTCCACGAGGGGTGACGGGGGGACCCGTCCGGTGAACCTCCGCTCCTACTGGCGGTTTCTGGTCGTTCTCAAGCAGTTTCTCCCGCTGATCGTCGCCTACGCCCGCGACCGCCGGCGGTTTCTGCTGTTCGGGCGCCAGCGGCAGGTTTCGCCGGCGACCCGGCGGCGACGAGCCGGAAAGCTGCTGCAGTCACTGCTGACGCTGGGGCCGACGTTCATCAAGCTGGGCCAGCTACTCTCGACCCGGCCCGATATCCTGCCCCCGGAGTATATCGATGAGTTCACGCAACTCCAGGATAGCGTCCCGCCGGCGGTGTGGGCGGACGCGCGGGGCGTCATCGAGGCCGACCTCGGCCCCGTCGACGAGGTCTTCGACACCTTCGACACCGAGGCTATCAGCGGCGCGAGCCTCGGGCAGGTCTATCTGGCCGACCACGAGGGCGAGCAGGTGGCGGTGAAGGTCCGCCGGCCGGGGGTCAAGCAACTCGTCGAGGCCGACCTCCGGGTGGTCCGGTGGTCTATCCCGGTGCTCTCGCGCTTTGTCGGGGAGGCACAGGCGTTTTCCCTCGAGACGCTGTCCGACGAGTTTGCCAAGACGATCCGCGAGGAGATGGACTACGCCCGCGAGGCGCGGATGCTCAAGGAGATAAAGGCAAACTTCGTGAACAACCCGGACATCCGTATCCCCTCGGTGGTCGACGAGCGCTCGACCGGCCGGGTCCTGACGATGGAGTACGTCCCCGGCACGAAGATCAGCAACGTCGAGGAACTGGATACCCGCCGGCTCGACCGGACCGAACTCGCGGAGACGCTCCAGCGGGCCTACCTCGACATGATCATCGAGGACGGCGTCTTCCACGCCGACCCCCACCCCGGCAACCTCGCGGTGCAGGACGACGGGACACTGGTCTTCTACGACTTTGGCATGTCGGGCTACGTCGACCCGTTCATCCAGGACAGGATCGTCGACTTCTACGCCGCCGTTGCCGCCCAGGACATCGACGCGATCCTCGACACGCTGATCGAGATGGGGACGCTCTCGCCGGAGGCCGACCGCCAGGTGATGGCCGACGTGATGGAGTTGGCCATCGCGGACGCCCGCGGCGAGGAGATCGAGCAGTACCGCGTCCAGCAGATCGTCCAGCAGGTCGAGGACACCATCTACGAGTTCCCGCTCCGGCTCCCGTCGAATCTCGCGCTCGTACTCCGGGTGGCGACGGTCGTTGAGGGGGTCTGTGTGACACTCGACACCGACTTCGACTTCATCTCGGTGGCGACGGAGTATCTCGGCGAGGAGGGGTTCATCGAGGAGGGGGCCCGGGAGTTCGTCGACGACCGTGTGACGGAGGTGACCGACGCCGCGCAGTCGGCGGTGCGGGTGCCGCCGAAACTCGAGTCCGCCCTCGACACCATCGAGCGGGACGCGCTGACGGTCAAAGCGGAGCTCAAAGACCCCGACAGGCGGTTCGAGCGGCTAGCACGGCGGGTGATCCTCGGCCTCGTCTTCACCGCGGGTCTCCTCTCGACGACGGCCCTGTACATCTTTGGGACGGGGCAGGCAACACTCGTCGCCGGCGGACTCACGCTCGCTGTTGGCCTGCTCATCTGGCGCTCGTTCCGCAAGCGCCGCGGGCTCAGCGCCGAGCCGCAGTTCACCCGGCAGGCGATACGCGAACGCGAGGAGGAGGAAGCGGCGTCGGAGGGTCCGGCGCTCGGGCTCGGCAGCCCCGGACCCGGATCCGGGGCCGGGGCCGGGAACGGTCCAGCCGCCGAGACGGGGGGCGAGGGCGACAGTTCCGGGGAGGACCGTCCGGTCTGACAGCCCACACGCAGTTACAAATACACCGGCTCTGCAGGTGGTATGCCGGACCCTGACGGCTGACAGTGGTCAGGACGCGGGGGGCAGGCGGTCAGTGGCGACGGTAACGGTGGAGACGGGGTCGACGCCTGCCGGCATCCTGGCGCTGTTGCTCATCGACGGTGTCCTCGGCTACGACGGCCTGTCCCCGCAGTCGGCACAGCCCGCCCCGGGCCCGACGGAGCCCACCGAGGCGACGGTCGTCGACTCGGAGTACAGCCGGCGTGACTCCGGTACGGACCGGGAGTTCACGGTTCGCGTGACCGACGAGTACGAGTTCGACGGGCAGACGTGCCGCAGTTCGAACGTGAGGGCGGAACCGACGAGCTGCACGGTCGAGCAGCGGGCGCCCGGTAAGACCGTCGAGGCCAGTGTCGACCCCGACGAGCCGGAAACGTCGTTCCTCGCGGAGTCCCCCCTGGTGACAGGGGCGAGGAGACCATTGGTCACCATCCCCTGTTGCTGTTCGGTGGACCGGCAAACCGGCGAGTGTCACCGCGCTCGCAAAGAGGGCGCTCAGCGGGCCGTAATCGGCCCCAGACCGAGCGGAGCCGTTCCAAACCGTTTATACTCGGGGATCGACAATCGAAGGACATGCCACGAGAGCAGAACGAGGTCCGCGACCTCGACGAGGGGAGCTACGTCATGATCGACGACACCCCCTGTACGATCAACGGCTACAGCACAGCAAAGCCGGGCAAACACGGCAGCGCAAAAGCCCGCATCGATGCCGAGGGGGTCTTCGACGGAAAGAAGCGGTCGCTCTCACAGCCCGTCGACGCGAAGGTGTGGGTCCCGATCATCAACCGCAAGCAGGGCCAGGTGATCAACGTCGACGACAACGAGATCCAGGTGATGGACCTTGAGACCTACGAGAACTTCGTGATGCGCGCAAACGGGATCGACGTCGAGGCCGACGACGAGATCGAGTTCCTGGAGTACGAGGCCCAACGGAAGATCGTCTGAATGTTCCCGGGGGCAACGGCCGACCGAACTGACGCCGACTACGCCCTCGTCGGGGCGCCGCTCGACGCGACGACCTCGTTCCGGCCGGGCACCCGCTTTGGCCCCCGCGAAATCCGGCATGCCGCCGGCGGCTTCGAGGACTTCGACCACCGTACCGGCCGCTCCTTCTCCGGCCTTGCCGTCCACGACCACGGTGACGTCCACCCCCGGACCGACGTCGACGAGTATCTCGACTATCTCCGGGGAACAGTCACGGACTACGCGGCGAGGGGGACGGTGCCGCTCGTGGCCGGCGGCGAACACACTGTTACCCTCGCCGGCGTCCGGGCCCTCGAACCCGATGTCGTGGTCGTCCTCGACGCACACCTGGACCTCCGGGAGACGTACGCGGGGGCCGAGACGAGCCACGCGACGGTCACCCGCCGGCTGCTCGCGGTCGCCGACGAGGCTATTATCCTCGGTGCCCGGGCCGGCAGCGAGGAGGGGTGGGCGCGGGCCGAGGCCGAGGACGTGACCCTCGTGGCCCCGGACGCGGTGAGCGCGTGGGAGCCGGACCTGCCGGGGGAGGTCTACCTGAGCGTCGATATCGACGCGGCGGACCCGGGCTACGCGCCGGGAACCGGCACCCCCGAACCGTTCGGGCTGGCGCCGGCGACGATGCGCGATACCGTCCGGCGTGTCGCCCCCCAGGCGGTCGGCTTCGACGTCGTGGAGGTCAACGACCGCGACGACGGCCAGGCGGCAACGCTCGCCGCGAAGCTCCTCCGTGAGTTCGTCTTTGCACACGCCGCGGGCACGGACACGTAGGCCGGTGCACGCGACCGCGGGTCGCGCCCGGACGGCCGGCGTGGGCTTTTTTATTCGAGACGCACTGTCTGCGGTATGGACCGCCTCTCGTCGTGTTACTTCTGTGGAACGGCCCTCGACGAGCCGCTACAGGACTACCCGCTGGTCGCCGGCGAGTCCGACAGTCACGGGGCTGTGGTGACACTCTGTCCGGGCTGTCACCACAAACTCGAGACTGTCCTCGACGTGGTGGTCGGCGAGGCTGAGGACCTGCCCGCACTCGATGACACCGCCCGAACCGCACTCGAGGGGGAGTCACCCGCGGCGCTGACCGAGCCCGACGAGGGTGAGCCCGCGGCCGACCCTATTGCACTCGGTGACGGCGAACAGGACGACACCGACAGTGCGGGGAGCGCGGACGGGACCGACACCACATCGCCGGAGTCCGTGACCGGCGCTGAGCCCGAGCCGGACGAGGAGCCGCTGGCAGCTGGCCCCCCAGACTCGGCGGCGGACGCCGACGGGCCAAACGGCGGGACGGAGGCCGCCACACCGGGCGAGAACGAGCCGACAGCCGCGGGCGACGACGCGACGACAGCCGACGAGCGCGGAGGGACGAACCCTGACCGGGAGGTCACGGGGTCGGTCTCGGCGCTGGAGTACAACAAGGTGATGCGACTGCTCCAGAACCGGGAGTTTCCCGTCGACCGCGCGGAGATCGAGGCCGTCGCGACCAGCGCGTACGAACTCTCCCCGGGCGAGTGTGCGGCGGTCATCGACACGGCGGTCGACCGTGGACTGGTCGCCGAGCGGGACGGACAGCTCGTCAGACCCGACGGATAGAAGGCCACCGGCGTCGCAGGCGAGGGCATGGACTGTGGCGACCTCTGTGACCGGCTGGACGAGTTGCTCGACACCGCGGCCTACGCCGACCTCGACGCCAGCGCGAACGGTCTCCAGGTGGGCCGCCGGGACCGCGCGGTCGACCGTGTCGCGGTCGCGGTCGACGCCGCCGCCGCGACGGTCGAGGCCGCCAACGAGGCCGGCGCGGACCTGCTTCTGACACACCACGGTCTCGTCTGGGGCTCGCTGGAGCGGGTGACCGGTCGCGACTACGACCGGATTGCGGGCCTGGTCGAGGGTGACCTGGGGTTGTACGTCTCTCACCTCCCGCTGGACGGGCACCAGGAACTCGGCAACGCCGCCGGTGTGGGCGACGTGCTCGGCCTCGAAGGCCGCGGGCCATTCGGGGCCATCGGCCCCGAGTGTCTCGGCCAGCGTGGCCGGCTCCCGGCGCCCACCCCGGTCGGCGACCTCCGGGAGCGACTCGCGGAGGAACTCGACACCGGCGGGCGGGACGTGCAGGTGCTGGCGTTCGGCCCGGAGGCTGTCGAGGACGTCGCCGTCGTCACGGGAAGCGGTGTCGACTGGCTACAGGAGGCTGTCGACGTCGGGGCGGACGCGCTGGTCACCGGGGAGGGCAAGCAGTCCGTCTACCACGAGGCCCGGGAGGCGGGGATTCACGTCGTCCTTGCCGGTCACTACGCGACCGAGACCTCCGGTGTGCGGTCGCTCGCCGAGCGACTCGGGTCGTGGGGGCTGGAGACGGTGTTCGTCGACCACCCGACCGGGCTGTAGCGCCGCTGACACCGCCTCGCCGACGCGGCGGACCACACGGCTTTAGCCGGTTCACGGCCCATACCGGATATGACCGAGGACAGCCGCGAGGCGTTCGACCACGACCCTGTCGCGCACGCGGAGGCACAGGCGGGCATGACCGTCGGCGAACTCGCCACGGAGTACGGCTCGGCCGGCTTCGGGGGTGGGGCGCTCCACGAGGCCGTCGACATCTACGCCGAGATGCTCGGCGACGACGTGACCAACTTCGTCGGGCTCGCGGGGGCGATGGTCCCCGCGGGGATGCGCCAGGTGGTCGCCGACCTCCTCCGGGACGGGCACATCGACGCCCTGGTGACGACAGGCGCGAATCTCACCCACGACACCATCGAAGCTATCGGCGGCCACCACCACCACGGCGAGGAGCCAGCCGAGGCGGAGCGTCGGGCCCACGACGAACAGTTGCGCGAGGAGGGGGTCGACCGTATCTACGACGTCTATCTCCCCCAGGAACACTTCACGGCCTTCGAGTCACACCTCCGGGCGGAGGTCTTTCCCGCCCTCGCCGAGGAGGGGACCGTGAGCATCCAGCGGCTGGCCGCGGAACTCGGGCGGGCGAACGCGGCGGTGAACACGGCTGAGGGGGTCGACGCCGACCCCGGTATCGCGGCCGCGGCACACGAAGCCGACGTGCCGGTCTACTGCCCGGCCGTCCAGGATTCGGTGCTGGGGTTACAGGCCTGGATGTACGGCCAGACCTCGGACTTTTCGCTCGACGCGCTGGCGGATATGGACCGGCTGACCGACCAGGCCTACCACGCCGAGGAGGCCGGCGCGCTGGTGGTCGGCGGCGGCGTCCCGAAGAACTTCGTGCTCCAGACGATGCTCGTCTCGCCGGACGCCTACGACTACGGGGTCCAACTCACGATGGACCCGCCACAGACCGGCGGTCTCTCCGGGGCGACGCTCGACGAGGCGCGGTCGTGGGGAAAACTCGAGCGGGCAGCCCGGAACGTCTCCGTCTACGCCGACGCGACAATCACGCTCCCACTGCTGGTCGCGGCGGCACGGGAGCGAGCAGGGGAGTAGCGCCGGCCCCGGACCGGTTGGGGGGCCCCGTCAGCGCCAGCCGGCCGGGATGACCGCGGGTCGGCGACGGTCGACGGCGAGGTGCACGAGGAGCAGGACGACACCTGCGCCGGCGACGACGAGGAAGTTCGTGTTCAGCGCGGCGAAGACCCCGTCGACGAGTGCCTGTGCGGTCTCCACGACGAACTCCTGGTCGGTGTCGGCCAGGGCCTCACCGAGTAGTCGGCCGGCCTCGTCGCCTCCGAGCGTTCCCGCGACGAACCCGAGCGCGCCGGCTACGAGCAGGCTCGCCCCCACGGCGCGGGCGGCCTTGCCGACGGAGTGGGAGACGAGGAGGATCAGCAACGCCAGCACGAGCGCCCCGACCGGGAGCGCGAGCCCGAGCGTGCTCACCAGTTGGACCCCCTGCTTTGCGTTGTCGATGTCCGTGCGTGCACTCTCGGACAGCTGTCCGGTGATATCGATGGTATCGTCCACCTGTCCGCCAACCTGCTCCTGTGCATACCGGGCGATACTCCCGTAGAAGTCGTCCCGGGCCGCCTCGACGCGCTCACGGAACTCGTCGTGTGAGAGGTCGCTGGTGAACCCGAGAACGAAGGTGGTCTGAAGCCGGAAGACCGACTCCTGGAGATACGGCGGGAGATCGCTGACCTGCGGGCGGGTGTTCCCGACGACGGACTGGTTGACGTCGTCACGGGTGGCACCGGTCTGCTCGAGGACCCGACTGTACTCGTCCTGGGTCTGGCGGTAGGTGTCGGGGTCCTCGTAGGCACGAGCGAGCCTGTCGGGGCCCAGGTCCGCCCCTGGCAGCGAGAACGCGCCGGCGAAGGCATCCTGCCGGAGCAGGTCGACGACCGGCGTTTGCCGGAGTTGGTCCTCGACTGTCGGCCCAACCTGCTCGGTGACCCGGGTCGTGTCGATGGCCAGCACCAGGTCCGGGCGTTCGCCGTTGAGGTAGGCGTAGAACCGTTCGACGTTTGTCGAGAGCACGTCACTGACGAGCTCCTCGGTGACGATCTCATCGACAGTCGCCCTGACCAGCCCGTCGGCGTCGGGGATGTACCCGGTCCCGCCCAGCGACCCCGACTCCTCGATGATAGTATCCTCGGCCTGTGACTCGACCGCCGTGGCCGCGTCCGTCTCCCCGAGGGTCTCGGTCACGTAGCCCGCATCGAGCGCTGTCCCCTGTGCGGCGAGAATGCCGCCCGCGGCGACCACGCTGAGCACCAGCAGGACCGAGAGGAGAAAGACCCCGACCCGCCTGGCCGTCGACGGGTTGTCGTCGGCCGGCGGCCGGCCACCGCCGCCCGCGGTGGTCCCAGGGCCGCCGGGTCCGGGATTCCGGCTGCCCCGTCGGTCGGGGCCGCCTCCGTGCCCGAGTGGGTCCTCGCCGCGCCCCTGTTGCTGTCCCGGCTGGCCGGCATCGTCCGGCTGGTGGTCTCGTTGCCCTCTCTGTCGGTCACTCCCGTCGGCCACGACCTGGTCGGTATCGCCGGCTGGTTCGTCTGTCGTCACAATGTCTGTACCTCAAGATACGGCTACTTAGCTCGTCTGGCCGACCGCGACCGAGTACAGCCGGAGTTAGGAGACAGTTATCGGGGCTCTCGGTCCGGTTGCCGGAACCCTCTTACCCTGTTGGCCGGTACCCCCGTCCGGCCGATGACGAACCGTGTGCCCCGAGTCGCGTGGCCGCGTGACGATGACGAGCCCTATGAGTGC
>CAZQZE010000053.1:0-12107 GCA_964597715.1 uncultured Halobacteriales archaeon | reverse complement strand
CGGCCCTCTCCGTCGGACGTGGGGTGCGAAATGTTCTGTCCGACAGTATCAGGAGCGGCCGCGTCACAGTAGTGTACCGGTATGTGCGGCGGTCGGCCTCTTCGGGTTGAGGAATCTCCCCTCCCAGAGAGACACGGGGAGGGGCAACCGCGGTCGATGGGACCGGGTTGGTGGGGTGGGGTGGGGGTATACGTCGCTGTGATGCGACAATTGGGAGTGGTGTGTCGGGGATAATAAACCGTCCCCTCCAATTTCATCCGTTGATAACAGCCGTACAGGGGGTGGCTGCGGCCGCGGGCCATACGGAGAGGACGAAACTCGGTCACCGCCACACCCCCGTAGCGAGCACGCGGCCACACAGTGACGGGCGTCCCGGGTTGTGTGCCGTCGCATCGACGCTGTCACATGGCTGCTCGACGGGCGGTTTCAAGCCCGCTATTGTGGCTGTTGGGACAAGCCAGCTACGCGCGTGGTATACCAACGCTGTTTGGGATCGTGCCTAATCGGATGACGCCCATACCTATTGGTGTAGAGGTTGGGAGCGGTCACCACCAACAGACACGTACGATTATGTCTGACACATCAGCTAACGGTACCACTGGAACAGGACCTTTCGGCGACCGGCTCGACTGCCCGGGCTGTGTGCGGTCGTTCAGAACAGCGTCGGCGCTTGACCGTCACGTCAGCCGGAACCCGTCGCACAGTCACGGCACAGGTGTCGGTAGTACCGACACAATGCAGGGCGCGTGGGACAACGGTTGGGTGACCTTCGACGACCGTGTCGAGCGGGCGGTCGTCGTCCCGCGTACCACGGAAACCGTCGACGTCGCGGTCGTCGTCGCGCGTGACGTGGTCAGGATTACCGGCGACCACGACGCGACAGTGAAACTCCCCGAGAGCGCCGGCGCGGGCGTGGACACACTCCGCTGGCAACTCGAGAGTGGGGTTCTCCGGCTCACGCTCGACCGCTGAGGCGGGCACTCCGGCAGCACAGCCGTTAGACGTCGGGTGTGCGACCCGGACTAGCACCGCCAGTCCCAGGGCGGGCCACACCGGCCTATTCTCGGCAACCCCGCTGTCGACACCCCCGGTCGGTTGGGTCAGCGCGGAGTCGACAGTCCGGAAGGACGACGATAACCCGCTCGGCCGGCGCCGGCAAGCAGGGGAGACGGTTCGGGCGAGGAATCCTCGCGGCGTGTGTCGGGTTTCCCCGCTCCCGGGGTATCCCAACTGCGGTACCGGGGCCGGCTTTGCCGAACGCGTACGTACAGTACAGACGGCCCTGACGGGGGATTAAGCGGTAGGCCGGCCCCGAACACTCCGTCCTGGGTAGTGGATGTTGAGACGAGAGCCGAAGTCGCCGCCGGTGGGTACGGACGCCGGAGAGGGACCAGCCTCTCGTCGCGGGGGTCGAAACCGTCTCTATCGGGTCTCCGGACACGAAAACTGGGGCCACACGTCCTGACGAATACAGGCTGAGGCGAGGGGCGGACGTGGCGACTATCGGGGTCAGCGCAGACACGGACGCCAGAGAGTGGGCGTCCGGGTCCCGTCGTCGACTCAACACAGGAGGTGGCTCTCGGGAGCGCCGTGCCGGGGGCCGTCTACCTGTAGTCCGGGTCTCCGGCGTCGGTGTACCGGACGACAAAGTACGCGGCGACGAGCACGAGGAGGAGGATACCGAACCCGCCGGCAGCCGTCAGAGCACCGGTCGCCGTCTCGAAGTCGCTGATACGGAAGCTGATTATCTCGCGTGCAATCGCGATGATCGCAGCACCGACCACGATCCGCACAACTGGCTCGTTCCGAGCGTACGCGATCAGCGTCCGGTGCACCTCGACGATGATCAGCAGGAGAAGCACAGTATCGAGCAGTCCAACTACCGCAAACGGGTCGGTAAAGTTCCCACTCGTGATGAGGTCCCACAGGCTGAGTATCAGGTCGAACACCCCGATGAGAAATAGCAACAGGGTAAAATAGGCGGCCGCGAGCACAAGCCACCGCATTGCGACCACCGAGGGTTTTGTAAGACGCGACAGGTCGGTATCCGGTCTCACATGTCTATCATGTCGGCTGGCGTCATATATTTGTTAGTCTCACCCACGCAGGCGCGCACAGCCCGCCGTGGACGTGTATCCCGCACCTCGCACGGACGGCGACCAGTACTCAGGCTGATGTGACCAGGACCGACACGGGTGGGAGACACCGCTATCAGGGGGCTGAAACACGGTGAACCCACCTGACGCGCCCTCACCGCCAGGGTCACATACCAGAGGGCGTCTGACACCCGCTCGCCCCCGAGAGAGGACCACATGCCCTGCGTGTCGAGGCGGTCACCGGCGTTCGTGACCGTCACGTCGAGTTGTAGTGGCGGGCCCGGCACAGATGGCGTGTTGACGGGGGTAAGCTCTCCGTCGAATACCGACAGCCCGGGCGCTCCCCGCCGAGCGAGCACGTGTTGCCCGGGGCGGTGTTATCAGCTCTGATACGTACGGGAGAACCGTTATGATGCGACATCCGAGTCACAGTGTCAGGGGCAAAACACATGGACCTAAATCCGAGTGAGGGGACATCCACTCACACACAGCAGCCGTCGGGCTACGACTCGGCACAGGCGCCGACCGACGACGTTACCGACCCGGACCGGGTCGCCGGGTCGCCCGAGGAGGACACACAGCTCGACCGGTCGTTCGCCAGTGAGCACCTCGACGAACTCATACTCGCGATTCTTTTCTGTCAGGGCGAGGCAAACGGGATGGAGGTCATCCGGGAGTGTACCCGCTGTTTTGGCGTCCAGTTCAGCCCCGGAACCGTCTATCCACACCTCCACTCACTCGAGGAGGACGGTATCCTCGCACAGCGTGAGACCGTCCAGACAAAGGAGTACCGTATTGTCGACGAACAGGCCGCGGCGGACGCTCTCACCGCCACGACCACACAGCTCACCCGGTTGAGTGGGTTTTTTGCGACGACACTCCGGCAGACCGAGACCCCGGAGTGACCCTCGTCGCCCGACAGCGACCTGGAGGCGGACACACTTTGGTGTGCCCCGGCCGGAGGCCGCCCGGCGTGGAGTGCCGAGGGCAACCGAACACTCCCGTGCTGACGGGCCCGGTGCGTTCGGTATCCTGTACCCGACGTGAGTTGTGGCCGAACTGGGGCCGTCTGGCCCCGTTACAGCCGCGACCAGACCCGTGGGTCCTTCGACACCGCTAACTGGCCAACAGCGTAATGATGGGTGTGCGCGACCGTCTCGCCCTGGCCTGGAGGCTGCTCGCCGGGTTGCTGGCTCGCGGGAACGTCATCGGCCGCGAGCGGTTCGGGGAGACTGTCGACCTCGCCTGGCCCCGTATCGTCACCGGCTTTGCCATCATGTCAAAGCGGACTGTCGACCTCGCCGTCGTCGGGGTCGCGGTCGGGGGCGGGGCCGTCGCCGGGCTAACCGTCGCCAACGCCTACTGGACGGTGGGGAAACTCGCATTTATCGGGCTCGCAGGCGGGACCCTCTCGCTGGTGTCACAGAACTACGGCGGGGGGGACACCGACCGGGCCGCCGAGGTTGCCGGGGTGAGTCTCCTGGTCGCCCTCGGGCTCGCGGTGCCGGTGACCGCGCTGTTCGGGTTCGGCGCCCGCCCGCTGGTCGGCGTGGTCGGTGGCGGCCCCGTGACCACCCGCTTTGGAGCGCTGTACCTTTCGGTGGTCGCGCCCGGACTGCTCTTCGAGGGGCTGAATCTCGTTGCCTCGCGCACCTACGCCGGTGTGGGCGACACCCGCACGCCAATGGCCGTCCGCGCCGGCGGCGCGCTGCTGAACGTCGCCCTCAGCGGGGGGCTGGTGTTCGGCGCCGGCCTGGGTGTGTTCGGGGCGGCGCTCGGGACAACCCTCTCGACGGCCGCTGTCACCGGTGTCTTTGCCTGGGGACTGACGGGCCACTCCTATCTGGGCCGGGGTGCTAGCCCGGTCCCGGTTGGGCCTGGCCTCCGGCCGACCGTCGGGCTCGTCCGGCAACTGGCAACCGTCTCCGCCCCGCTCGCGGCGCGACGGGTCGGACAGGGGCTGGCGGTGTTCCCACTGCTCTGGATTGCCGGGTTCTTTGGCCCCGCCGTCCTCGCGGCGGTCGGTGTGGGCCGACAGGTCCGGGACCTGCTCAACGCCTTCGCGTGGGGCTTTTCGATCGCCGCGTCGACGCTGGTCGGCCAGGCGTTAGGGGCCGCCGAGGAGGGGCTGGCGGCGCTCTACGGTCGCGAGATAATCAAACTCTCACTGGTCGTCTATCTGTGTGCCGCCGCGGTCGTCCTGGTCGCCGCCCGGCCTATCGCCACCGTGTTTGTCGACCGCGATGTCGGCGTTACCGCCGCCTTCGTCCGGATTGCCGCGCTGAGTGTCGTGCCACTGGGCATCGACGGCTCGGCGACGGGCGCGCTCCGCGGGGCCGGCGACACCAGGGTCCCGTTCCTGGCGACACTCGCCGGCCTCTACCTGGTCGCGCTCCCGGTGGCCGTGCTCGGGACTGTCACCAGCCTGGGTGTGCTGGCACTCCAGGCCGCGCTACTCGCCGAGACGGGGGTGCCGATGGTGGTCAACCTCCTCCGGTTTCGCACCGGCGCGTGGAAGGCGGTCAGCCGGGAGTTCCGCCCCGAACAGGAGACCGACGCGGACCCGGACCTCGGGGACTGAGAGCGACACGCTCAATCCGCCACGGCTCCGAGCAGACGTATGACAGGGTCAGGCGACACTGCCGCCCGGTACGCCCTCGACACAGCGACACCGCCGCCGTCGGAGACCCGGACCGCGACGTTCGGGATGGGGTGTTTCTGGGGTCCCGAGGCCCGGTTCGGCATCAGGCCCGGGGTCGTCCGCACACGGGTCGGGTACGCCGGCGGCACCACCCCCGAGCCCAGGTACTACAGCCTCGGCGACCACACCGAGGTCGTGCAGGTGTCGTACGACCCGGACGAGACGGATTACGAGACCCTCCTGGAGACGTTCTGGGCGCACCACGACCCCGTCTCGACCCCGAAACGGCAGTACCGTGGTGTTGCACTCGTCGCCGACGAACGCCAACGGGCTGCTGCCGAGCGGACCCGCGAGCGGTTGGCCGCACGCACCGGCCGCGAGGTGGCCACGCGCGTCGAACCTCTCGACGGGTTCACGCTCGCCGAGGCCTACCACCAGAAGTACCGGCTTCGCTCGGCGCCGGTCGGTGACCGGCTCCTGTCGGCAGGTGGGCTGGACGTCGTGGACTCGACGGTCGCCGCCCGGCTGAACGGCTTCATCGCCGGACACGGTGACGACGACCGCCGGGCTGCGCTGCTCGGGGACCTCGACCTCCCGCCGGCCGTCCTCACCGGTCTCGAGGCGCGACTGTAACGGGCCGCCTGTGACGGCCGCTCGGTCGCAAACGTTGACCCGCCGGAACGAGGCCACCCGCTCCCGAGCGCCCTCCCGACGGTCGCCGGCGCTCGCGCTGTGTGCGGGCCACGCTACCGCAGCACTCGTTGTCGGCGGGTAGTAACTCCCACGTGACACATGAACAGGCCTACCAGACGGTTCGGCCAGTTACTCGCTGACCTCGAGACCTGGAAGGGGAGATACACCTCCTATCTGCTGTACGGTCTCAATATCCTATTCCTGCTGTTGTACGTCGTGGACACCTACGACGCCGCCGCCCCGTACCGGACACAGGTCATCGTTGTCGAGTTTTGTCTGGCGCTGATATTCCTCTTCGAGTATCTCTCCAGGCTGGACTACGCCGACAGCGCTCTGGACGAGGCGAGGAGTCTCTACTCGGTTGCGGACCTGCTGGCCATCCTCCCCGCGTTACTGATTGGTCTCGTTCCAGTCGTGGGACAACTCGCGTTTTTCCGGAGTATACAGGTCCTCAGGGTACTCAGATTCACCAGAATAGCCCTGGAGAACGACAGTTTCTTCAACTACGACCTGACCTCGAGACAGGTGGTGGTGGCGGAGCTACTGATTCTCATATTCGTTATACTGAATCTCCACGCCGGCGCGGTCTACGGGGTGGAGTCGGCGGTGAACGGGGACATCAACAACTACGGGGATAGCCTGTACTACTCCGTTGTCGCGTTGACGACGACCGGGTTCGGGAACACCGTGCCAGTCACCGCCGCCGGGAAGCTGGCGACGTCTATCGGGCTCATAGCCGCCGTGACACTCATTCCGTGGCTGGTGGTCAGGGCCAGAGAGACCGGCGAGGTCGACGCTCAGTGTAGCCGGTGTGAGAATGACAACCACTACGGCGACGCGAACTACTGCTGGCGGTGTGGCGAGGAGCTATCCGGCAAGTGAGCCGGTGAACCGTCGGCTCGGGTGGCCTCACTAGCTACGGCCCGCCGTCTGTGCCGCTGCACGGCCGGGCGAGGGCACCGTGTGGGACGCAGGCGCGGTCCAGCGTGTCAGCTAGCGACTGCGGGTTTCACCAGCCCGTTGGATTGAGCAGGTATTTCACCGCGAGATACCCGCCCGAAACGACGACCGAGATGAACGAGGCCCGCCGGAGCAGAGTGGCCGGCTGGGCGAGGAGTGCGCTGTCCAGGGTGGCGCTCGAGCCGAGAAAGACCAGCACAGACACCAGAAGAACCGCAACCGCGAGCCCGTCTGCGTCGCTGACCATACGGGCTGTTGTGGCGCCCGGACAAAAGGTCGACGGGGCTGGCCGTCAGCCCGGGGCTCTGCTGGGGGCACCCCCACGGAACGGGGCGTCACAGGGGCGAGGGAACGTCGGGGTGCCGGGAGACACGACAGCAAATAAGTGGTTGCACGCGAGAGGTGTGTCCAATGAGTTCGGAACACGACGAGTCCCGCGGTGGGTCGCTCGAGGACATCCGCGTCGACAACGTCGAGATCGACAGCCCGATGGAGTACAATCTCCGGCAGCTCAAGCGCCGGTGGAAGTCGTTTCTCCTGATACTCTCGATGGCGCTGACCTCCTACGCTGTCTTCTGGGTGGAAGACGCTGTCACCCTCGACGTCCTCATCTTCGCCGTCCTGGCTGTTGGCTCCCTGCTGTACACCGCGGTGATGGTGCGGGCGGACCTCGAGTTCGAGTGAGTCCGCCGACCGGGTCGCCGGGGCCGTGCCCGGCACCCGGGGGATTGCGGACGGGAGACAGGAGGGAGAGACCGTGATCGACAGCATCCTCGACCGGTTCCAGCCGACGAGAAAGCGGCCGACACCGGCCATGGAGACCGTCGACGACCGCGGGCTGCTCGGGCAGCGCGGCGCCGCGGCGGCGATCGACCTCGTGGTCTGTTATTTTCTCATCGAGACGCCGGTGCTGTACGTCGTCGACTTTCTCTTTCGCGCCCGGGTCAACCAACTCGGCGGCGTCGTCGTTGTCTCCCTGCTGCTTCTGGTGCCCCTGTATATGACCTACTCCTTTGGCTTCGAGTGGCGGTACGGCCGGACGCCCGGGAAGGTCAACCGCGGGCTGGTCGTCGTCATGGAGGACGGGAGTCACTGCACCGGCCGGGCCAGCGCCGTGCGCAACATCCTCCGGTACGTCGACGTGTTGCCGGTCGTGGTGCCCTACGGCGTCGGGGTGGGGGCCGCAGTCGTGACCGACGGTCAGCGGGCCGGGGACCTCGCCGCCGGCACTGTCGTCGTCCGGACCCGTGTCGAGGGCCCGGGGGACCAGGCCGTCCGGGCCGACCTCGAGACCGACGCCGCGGCGAGGCGTGACAGCCAGAGCAACTGAGCAGCCGTCGGTCACAGGGGTCCGGCGCGGGGACACACCGAAAGCGAAAACAGAGCTACAGGAGCGCCCTGACGCGCTCAGGCGACGCGGTCGCCGGAGACAGGGTCGAACAGTCGGACGTAGGTCTCGTCGAGCACCAGCCCGTAGTCCCGCTCGCGCCCCTCGAACCCGGGGTCAGTGACGACGATAATCTCGCCGAAGTCGGTGTCGAAGAAGCTGTGGGTCTCGTCACCGAGCGGTTCGTCGAGGATGTGGGTCGCGCGGATCCCGTCGCTTGCGTCGTTGCTGACCCGGATATGCTGGGGGCGGATCCCCACGCGGATGTCGTGTTCGCCGTCCCCGTAGCCGTTGAGGTCGGCGGAACTCATCGAGAGGTCGAACTCCATGTCCGAGATGGTCAGCGATGTCGAGCCGTTCTGTGCGGCCAGGCGGCCGTCGAAGAACTGTGTCGAGGGCTGCCCGATAAAGCTACTGACGAACTCCGAGTCGGGCTCCTCGTAGACGACCGTCGGCGAGTCCACCTGTTCGAGGTTGCCGTCGTTGATGATCGCCACGCGGTCGGACATCGTCATCGCCTCCTCCTGGTCGTGGGTGACATAGAGGGTGGGACAGCCGATCTCGTCGGTCACCTGCTCGACGACCGGCCGGAGTTCGGCTTTGAGCTTGGCGTCCAGGTCCGACATCGGCTCGTCGAACAGGAACACCTCGGGGTCACGCACCAGCGACCGCCCCAGCGCGACGCGCTGTTGCTGGCCGCCGGAGAGTTCCGCGGGGCTCTTGTCGAGCTGGTCGGTGATCTGCAGCAGTTTGGCGGCCTCCTCGACGCGGGCGTACCGCTCCTCGCGGGAGAACCCGCGGATCTTCAGCCCGTAGGCCATGTTGTCCCGCACACTCATGTGCGGGTACAGCGCGATATCCTGGAAGAGCAGGGCGATGTCCCGCTCCTGGACCGGCAGGTTGGTCACCTCGCGGTCGCCGAACGTAATCGTCCCGTCGGTGGGTTTGTTGAGGCCGGCGACACACCGGAGCGTCGTGGTCTTGCCACACCCCGAGGGGCCGACAAGCGTCACGAACTCGCCGTCGTCGATCGTGAGGTCGATACCGTCGACCGCAACGATCTCGTCGTCGCCGTCCTGGTAGATCTTCGTCAGGTCTCTGATTTTGACGTCTGCCATGAGTGGATGAGTTGGATGTTGGGTTTCGGGAATCGGTGATTAATGTTCTGGTTTCACAGCGAGCGGATCTGGAAGCCCTTCAGCAGGTAGCTCTGCATGAAGTACGCGAAGATCAGCGGCGGGAGCGTCATCGCCATCGAGACGGCCATGACGTCGACCCGCGCGATGTCGTACCCGCGCTGGATGAGCCGGAACACACCCGGCGCGAACGTCGAGGCCTCGTTGCTGGGCAACAGGATCTGGGCGAACGTGAAGTCGTTCCAGGCCAGCGCGAAGGCAAACAGCGCGGCGGCGATGATCGCCGGCTGGGTCTGTGGGATGACGATATCCCGAAAGCCCTGCCAGCGCGAGGCGCCCGCGACCCAGGCGCTCTCCTCCATCGCCTCCGGGATGGTCTGGATGTACTTCCACATCAGCCACACCGCAAACGGCATCGATATCGCCGTCAGCGCGATGATCAGCCCGAGCCGGGTGTTCAACAGGCCGAGATTCTGCCAGATGAGATACAGCGGCACCCCGAGGACGATCGGGCTGAACAGGTATCCGAGCAGGAGAAACCGTGCGAAGTTCTCCTTCTGGGGCATGTTGAACCGCGCCAACCCGTACCCCGCGATCAGCGAGACGAGCACCACGAGGATGATCGTCCCGAGCGTGACGACAATCGAGTTGATCACGTACAGCGCAACGTCGGGGTTCGTGAGCACCTCGTAGTTCTCCAGGGTGAACGTCTCGGCGTTGGGGATCCAGGAGACGACGCCGCTGCTGGCTCGGTCACGAGTCGTCAGCGAGGCCTGGAGCATCCAGTAGACCGGGAACACCCCGACAACGACGAAGATAGCCGCGCTGAGCTGCTTGAGCCGGGCGAACAGCTTCTTCTCGCCCCGGTAGCTGAGCCCGAAGATGCCGTCAGTGTCGGAGGGGGTGTCGGTACTCATGTTGAGGTCTCCACCTCCTCACTCGGGTTGAACAGAATAAAGTACGTGACGGCGCCGACGGCGAGGAACAGGAACATGACGACCGCAATCGCGTTCGCCAACCCGTAGTTCCCGCTGACGAAGGACGTCTGGTAGGCCAGGATGGGCAGGGTCGTCGTCGCCTCACCCGGACCACCCTGTGTGAGGACGTAGATGATGTCGAACTTGTTGAACATGAAGATCGACCGCAGGAGAACCGCGACGAGAATGACCCCTTGGATCCGTGGCAGAGTGATGTCTCGGAACATCTGTAGCCGGTTGGCCCCGCAGATCTGTGCGGCCTCGTAGAACCGGTCCGGGATGGCCCGCAGTTGCGCGAGCGCGAAGATGGTGATGAACACGCCGAACTTCCAGGTGCCGACGAGGATCAAAAGCGGCATCGCCCACGTCTGGCTGAACGTCAACGGTGCCGTATCCGCCCCCCACAGGACCCCACTACCCAGGTCCTGAAGCACCCCCAGCCCGATGTTCGGGGTGAACATGTACTGGATTGCAAAGGCCAACACGATTGTGGGGATGAGATACTGGGTGAAGACAATCGCGGTCAGGAATTTCTGCCCACGTGCGATCTTGTTCAGCGCGAGCGCGAGCCACAGGCCGAACGCGAGTTGGATCAGCGTACTCCCGACCATGTAGATGATACCCCGCCACAGCGAGCCCCAGAAGGTTTCGAGTTCGAACACCTCGTAGTAGTTTCCGAGCCCAGCCCACTCCCACTGGGGATTCAACAGGAGGATGTCGTGAAACGAGGCGTTTACCGCGTACGCGACTGGACCGATCGCGATAATGAAATACAGGATCAGTACCGGCAGGACCGACGCGTATCCGATGAGCGTCTCCTTGTTAACCGGTAACCGGTGCCACGGTATTGTCGGTTCGTCCGTCTGCGTGGGTTCGAGTGTTTCACCAGCCACGTATTGCCACCTATCACTGCCTCACCGTGAAGATATATTAAACTCACGACTGTGGGACCGTGGCGTGTCAACGAGTCGCGAGATGGCCGCGCTGTCCCCGGGTTTAGCGGCCAAGAGCAACAGACCACACGGTGATTCCGGGGGCGCGCCGGCACCGCTGTGGATACAAAAGAGCGGCCGTCGGTGGCCGGTAGTTACCGGAAGCGGTTCCGGGCCTCTTCGAGCCGGGTCTCCAACCGGCCGCGACCCCACTCGTAGGCCTCCTGCACCGTGTCTGTCCCCGTGATCACACGGTTGACCATCTCGCCGTGGAACCACTGGCGGGTGACGTACAGCGCCACCGGGTCGTCCAGGTCCGACTCCGGCACCTGTCCGTAGTGCTCGCCGAACTGGACGTTCTGGATCTTGACCAGTTCGTCCAGCAACTGCTGGTTCTGGCCCTGACTCCAGAAGTCAAACCCCTGGAAGGTGTCGCTCTCGAGGACGTCGGCGTAGATGGGCAGGAACCGGGTGGGCTCCTGCTGGTACATCGTCGCCGACCGTTCGAGACTGCTGCCGTAGCAGTACTCCAGGAACTGGCGGGCGCCGGGGGTGTTGTCCCCGCCCGCGAAGATGTGGTGACCGTCCGGCGTCGGCTCGAACAGCCAGGCGTCGCCCTTGCTGATCCCACCCTCGCCCCAGTAGGGCAGTGCCCTGGTCTTGGTGTTGTAGGCGACCTCCGGGATGTCTGAGGCGGCGGCGATCCCCGCCGGCCAGTGGTTCAGGTGGTACTGCTGGGCGAACTGCCCACCCAGGTAGTTCGAGATCGACGACGACCACCCCAGTGAGGTCGGGTCCGGCGAGTACTCCGAGATGTCCTTGAAAAACTGGAGTAGCGTCGTGATCTCCTCCTCGGGCCAATATGCCTCAACCTCGTTGCGGGCCTCGGGGTCCTTCCACCGCACACCGACGCCGGAAACACCCATGTGTGCGAGGTAGACCTGGAACTCGTCCTGGCTCTTGCCGACCTTCTTGCCCGCCAGGCCGTACCCCCGGATGTCGAGGTCCGAGTTGTCGATTATCCGGGCGTTCTCCAGGACCCCCTGGAAGGTGCTGGGCACGTCCAACCCGAGTTCCTCGTAGACGTCCTCCCGGTAGTGGAAGTTCGACACGTAGTAGCCGTGAGACACCTGCCAGATGTCGCCGTCGACGGTCAACGGGGTCGAGAGGAGTTCACCGTTGACCGATTCGGCGGCCTCTACCACGCCGTTCGTCGTCACAAGCCCGTCGGTCGACCAGACGTCGGCCACCTGGTCGAAGGTGGAGGTGTTGACGTCCGGGGGGT
>CAZQZE010000052.1:0-12178 GCA_964597715.1 uncultured Halobacteriales archaeon | reverse complement strand
TCAGGACTACTCCCAGAACGACCGCGTCCGGGCGTATTCGCGCTCGCGCTCGAGGATATCGCGGTAGAACTGCTCCTCGTCCTCGCGGAGGCGGTTGATGATCCGGGCGGCGTTGTGTGGGCCGACACCACGTGCTGCCAGCGCAACGACCGCCTGTTTGCCGTGGCTCTGGACGAGACTCGCCGCCCGGTAGGCGCGCTCGGTCGCCTTCTCCTGGTCCTCGTCCTTCTCCGCCGTCTTGACCGCGGTGACGGTCTCCTCGTCCCAGGGGTTGAGCGCGGCGATCTGTGTCGACCCACACGCCGGACACTCCGGCTGGTCGCGGACCCGGCCGACTTTTCGGGTGTGGTTCCACTCCTGGCAGTGCAGACAGAAGAGGATCACCCGGTCGCTCTTGATGCGCTCTCTGACGGTGTCGATGACGCTCGCGTCGGCGTTTTCCGGGGTGAGCAGCTCGCGGCCGGAGGAGCGGCCCCCGGTGCCGATCGGGGTGTGCTCACCGACCACCTCGACCGCGAGTTCGTCCGACTGGACCCGCCGGAGGACGTCGGCAGCCCCGTCGATATCCAGTTCCTCGTGGCGGATCTCCCGGACGGATTCGTCGTAGACCGGGCTATCTTCGAGGGCCTCGAGCAGGCGGTCCTTGCCGAAGGTCCGGCCCGACGACCGCCACCGCTTCAGCGCCCCGAACTTCGCGGCGACCTGTGCGATCTTGAACTTCAGGGAGTCGGCGTGTTTCAGCGCCAACTCGACGACACCCGGGACGTGGTCCGGGTCTGTCGTCTCCAGCAGGTCGACGACCGCCGTCGCCGAGACGCCGCTCGGTACCTCCAACTCGACACGGTATGGGTCGACCTCCATGGCGATACTGGTACCGGTCCGCTGACCCAGCAGCGACGAGAGGACGCGGCCGAGTGTCTCGTTGACCTTGTGACCGAAGCAGGCGTTGATGACGACCGCCCGTCCGGTGTGTTCGACGACGAGCCGGCTGTCCGTCGGGACCGGGTGGGCGGGTGCGTGGTCGGCGAGCTGTTCGAGGCCGGTCGCGATCGTCCCCTCGTCGACCGCGTAGCGCCGCTTGAGGTCGCGGGCGACCGGTGTCACGTCCGGCTGTGTCTGGGCGTCTCCGGCGGACCCCTCGACCCCCGCCGCGAGCTGTGCGCCCGCCACCCGGCGAACCTCGCCGACCTCGCGGGCGACCGACTGTGGCACCGGGATCTCCTGGCCGGTCCAGGAGGGAACCTCGCCGGCGGGGTCCTCGATCGGCGAGACCGTCACCGTCTCCTCCTCCTCGTCGATCTCGGTGATCCGCCACATCTCCCCGCGCTGGATGAACACCTCCCCGGGGGCGGCGAAGTTGACGACGAACCGCTCGTCGAGCGTCCCGACCCGCGAGCCGCTGGCGACGTCCTCGACGTCGTAGGTGGTCTCGTCGGGGATCATCGAGAGATTCTGGTAGAAGTACTGCCAGGTGCCGCTACGCTTTTGAATACTGTCCGCCTCCTCCTCCAGCCAGACGACCCGGTTGCCCGCGAGTTCCTGCACCACCTCCCGGAACGCGCTCGGCTCGAGGTCCCGGAACGGGTACGCACGGGCGATGACCTCGTAGGCACGCATCGCCGACACCTCCCCGAAGTCCATCACCAGCCCGACGGTCTGGTTGGCGACCGTGTCCAGCGAGCCGTCGTGGATGGCCGCAGGTTCCACCTCGCCGTTGCGGGCCTGACGGGCGATCGTCATCGCCTCGAGTACGTCGTCGGGGTGGCTGGTCACGACGGTCCCCGAGGAGACGAGGTCCCGGCGGTGCCCCGCGCGCCCGACACGCTGGAGCAGGCGGGTCACCTGCCGGGGGCTGTTGTACTGGACGACGTGGTCGACGTGGCCGACGTCGATCCCCAGCTCCATCGAGGAGGTACACAGGAGTGCGGTGAGTTCGCCGTCTTTGAACCGTGACTCGACGTCGACGCGGGTCTCGCGTGCCAGCGAACCGTGGTGGATCCCCACGTCGGTGCCGTGTTCCTTCAGCCGAGAGCCGAGTGCCTCCGCGGTCTGGCGGGTATTGACGAAGATCAGGGTGGCCTCGTGGGCCGCCGCCAGCTCGTCGACCGCCCGGACGTGACTCGCCACCTCCGGGTCGGTCATCAACTCGCTCGCGAGGGTCTCGTCGGCCTCGGTGACCGCCGGCGCCAGCACGTCGATATCGAGGCGGCTGCCGACATCGACCTCCGCAACCTCGCAGCCGCGGTCGCCGGTGAGAAACCGACCGACCTCCGCCGGGTCGCCGACCGTTGCCGACAGACCCACCCGCTGGAAGGGGCCGGCGAGCTCGCGCAGCCGCTCCAGCCCGACCGTCATCTGTGCGCCACGCTTCGAGACGGCGAGTTCGTGGACCTCGTCGACGACGACGTGGTCGGTGTCCTCCAGGGCGACCCGGAGTTTCTTGCCGGTGAGCATCGCCTGCAGGGTCTCGGGGGTCGTGACGAGCACGTCCGGCGGGTCGTTTGCCTGCTGTTGACGCTGGTAGTCGGTGGTGTCGCCGTGACGGACATCGACCTCCAGGTCGAGCGCCTCCCCCCACCACTCCAGCCGGTCGCGCATGTCGCGGTTGAGCGCGCGCAACGGCGTGATATACAGCGCACCGATACCAAAGCGGTCCTCGCCGGCCAGCGAATCGAAGACGGGGAGCATCGCGGTCTCGGTCTTGCCTGTTCCGGTCGGCGCGACCACCAGCGTGTCCCGACCCTCGACCAGCGGAGGGATGGCGCGGCGCTGTGGCTCCGTCGGTGTCTCGAACCCCCGCTCGGAGAGGGCCGCCCGCACCGCCGTACCGAGCGTGGCAAAGGCACCGTCGTCCCCGCGGCTCCCGCGTATCTCCCCGTCACTCATCACCCGTGTGTAGGTGTCTCGGGTGAAAAAGCCCGTCGCACTACACCCGGTCGTAGCGGCCCAGCCGCGTCCCGTCGAGCAGGTAGGCTTGCCCGTCGGCCAGCCCCTCGGGGAGAAACGGCGAGAGAAAGTCCTGCCCGTCGACGTTGACCCAGGTCCCGCCGGTGAGGTCGTTGAACGCCGGGAAGACGACGAGTTCCCCGCCGACGTCGGTCCCCTCGCCGTGGTACTCGCGGAACGGGGCGGCGTCGAGGCTGCCGCGCAGCCAGGCCCGCTCGCGCCGGCCGCCGCCGACCTCGTCCTCGAGGCGCACCACCGGGTGTTCGTGGGCCGTGCAGACGGTCTCGGCGGCCAGCACCTCGGGGCTGGGCCAGGTGTGACCGTGTGCAAAGCCGACGCCCCCGACACGGGCCCCGGCTGCCGGCGTCACGGTCACGTCAGCCCCCAGGTCCTCGACAGCGGGCTCTATCTCCCCGTCGTGGTTGCCCTTGACCAGCAGCGCGGGAACCCCGAGCGCGTCGAACAGCGCCGCGAGTTCCTCCCGCTCGGCGTCCCAGGGGTCGCCGACGGCGTGGGTCAGGTCGCCGAGCACGACCAGCCGGTCGGCGCCCGTCTCCGCGACAAGCCCGAGCAGCCGCTCGCGGCGGCCGGGCGCGCCGCTGTCGAGTTCGACCCCTCGGCTCCGTAACACGGCCTCGATACCCGCGTGGTAGTCCGCGACGACGAGCAGCCGCTGGCCCGCTGCGGTCACGACTGCTGCCGGCGTGCCCGGGACCGGCTCGACGGCTGTCATCAGATCGGTTTGAGGGTGCCGTCGTCGGGCTCGTAACACCGCCCACCCATCAGCGCGTCCTGAACGGCGTCCTCGACCGCACCGGTGTCCACGCCGTACCGGTCGGTCGCGGCCCCGACGAGCTCCTCGCGGCTCACACCGTCACCGTCGTCGAGGTCACCCATCAGGTCGACGACGGCGTCCTCCAGGTCCCCCTCGAGTGTCTCGGCGTCTGTCGACCCCTCGTCCCCCCCGTCAGTGGGTGTCGCTTCAGTGTCGGCCCCGGTCGCAGTAGCCCCCGGCTCCGGCTCCGGCTCGGTCTCGGGGTCGAGGTCGAGTCCGGGCTCGGAGGCAAGCCCCGACTCGGGCTCCGGCTCCGGGTCCGACTCCACACCGGTAGCCGGCTCCCCAGTCTGCTCCGCCCCGGGCTCGGCCTCGGCCTCGGGCGTCTCGATGTCGGCCGCCCCTGGCTCGCTGACCTCGGTGCCACTCTGGAAGGCTGTGCCGTACTCCTCCTCGATCTCCTCGCGCTCCTCGGCGTCGAGTTCGAACGCATCGGGCTCGAAGTCGTCGAGGTCGTCCCCGCTCTCGGTACCACCGAGTCCACCGCCCTCGAAGTCCCCGATGTCGTCGGACTCGTCGGCGTCACCGGCCACTCCGGCTGTCGTCTCCGTCTCTGTCGCCGTCGACGACCCGGCGGTCGATTCGACTGTCGCTGCCGTCCCCGGCGTCTCGGTCGCCTCGGTCGTCTCGCCCGCGCCGGCAGTCTCCGTCGTCCCGGTCGCCTCCGACCCCGACTCCGTCGCCGTCGACTCGACAGGGTCTGCCGTCCCCGCTGTCGCCGCCTGCTCCGCCGACGCTGTTGGCTCCCCGCTGTCCGCGCCCCCTGCCGAGGGCTCGGTCGTCCCCGTCCGCTCCGCCGCCCCCTCCAGGTCCGCGGCGAGGTCCGTGAGCGGGTCGTCGTTACCCGTCCCGGGGTCGGCGGTGAGCGGGTCGACCTCGTCGCGCTGGCCCGCAACGACCCTGGCGGCGTCGAGTGCCAGTTCACGCAGCGCCCCGAGGTAGGAGCCGGTCGTCCCGTAGTGGTCGAGCGCGAGGGTGACCCCCTCGGCGAGGCTGTCGTCGACACCCTGCTCGCGGAGCGTGGATGCGAGGGCGTCACCGCGGGCGTCGGTGCGGGCCGCGGCCGCGAACTGGGTGACACGGTCGAGGGTGCGCTCGGCGGCGTCGACCGTCCAGCGGTCCCGGGTGTCGGCGTCGACCTCGCTGACCGTCTCCGGGCGAACCGAGGTGTAGACCGTGTCGGCGTCGTCGGGCTGGAACGTGCGGGCCTTTCCCGTCACCGCGACGAACATGGGCGGGTCGGCCCGGTCGAGAAAGGCCTGCTCGTCCGGCTGGTACTGGCCGGCGTAGAGCACGAACGCGCCCGTCGGGTCGACCACCCGGCCCCGGAGCACGTCCTCCGACACCTGTTCGACCTCGGTCAGCACGCCGACGGCGAACAGCCGGTTCACACGGGCGCCGGATGGTGTGACGACGTAGTTTGGCGCCCGTTCCTCGTCGCTCTCGGAGTAGGAGAGGTCGGCGTCCTCGAACTCGGCGGCAAACAGCCGGTGGGCCACCTCGCGGCGGCCTGGCCCGTCAGCGTCACTCATCGGCCAGCCTCCGCCAGCAGCGCCTCGGCGCGGTCCGCGGGGTCACCGCCGGTCTCCGCGAACTCCGCGGCGTCGAGTGTCGCCCCGAAGTCGTCGACGCTGAGCGAGCCCCGTGCCCGGAACGCCCGACCCACGAGTTCCTCGCGGATCTGGTCGGCCACGACCTCGCGGTCCATCGCGTCGCGGGCGTGTTCGCGGGCCGCCTCGAGGCCGCCGCCGTAGACCGCCGCCGTCAGTTCGTCGTCGAGCACGACGGTCAACGTCCCGGTCCCATCGTCGAAGATAAGCTTCGTCCGGAGGTCGTCCTCGACGTCGACCGCACCGTGCTGTCGGCACTGACTGTTCTGGGTGACCCGGCCACACTCGGGGCAGCGCTCGACCAGCCCGGAGCCGTCGCGGACGCCGACGACGTTGCCCGTCACCTCCACGTCGAAGAGCCCGCCGGAGGCGACGGCCTCACCGACGTCGAGGTGCGGTGCCGACTCCGTCGCCTCTACCGTCCGCTCGAGCCGGCTGACCCTCGAGAACTCCGAGACGTTGACCGAGGGCGCCCCGCGAAACTCCCGGATGTAGGCGTTCTCGACCCGGACGGACGCCCCTTCCTCGACCTCGCCGTGTGGGTCCCAGTCGGTAAAGGGCAGCCGGGCGGTTTCGTCGGCGAGGACGCCGCTGAGGATCTCCGTCTCCCCGTCTCGGCCGTCGATGACCTTCGACTCGACCTCCAGCGGCGTGACCTCGACGTCCACCCCGCGGTCCCCGGGCGACAGCTCCGCCAGGGCCGCGTCGCCGCCGACCTCGTAGTCGACGTCGACGGTCTCCTCGACGGCCTCGACGCTGGTCTCCTGGCCGATATTCAGCTCGGGGTCACCCTCCCACTCGCGGACGCCGGCATTCCCCAGCCGGAGCGTGTCCCCGGGGTCGTGGCCGAACTCGACCCACGAGGTAAAGTCGACCCGCCCGGTCTCGTCGGCCAACTGCCCCTCGTAGATCACCTGGTCCTCGCCCTGGTAGCGGATCGACCGCTTGCCGGCCGTGAGCACGACTGCCGTCACCGAGACGTTCGAATCGCCCGTCACGATGTCGGCGATATCCTTGCTCGCCGGGGCGGTGTCGCCGCCGCCGTCGCCGTACTTCCGGCGGAGGTTCCCTTTCGCCTCGTCGAGAGGGACGCTGTACTCCACGAGGTTTTCCAGGTCGCGCTTGACCTCCGCTTTGTCGACACCGAGGTCGGAGGCAAGCTCCTCGGCATGCTCCTCTATGTTCATTACCGGACTCTCGCGGCGCCAGGACGAAAAACCCTCTCCCGGGCCGCCAGCGCGCGGACAGCAGCCGCGGCCACCCCGGAGGGTATAAGCCGGCTCGGAGCCGAACGTCGCCATGCGCGACACGCCTACCCGCCGGCGGGTCCTCGCGGCACTCGGGGCCACGGGGGCCGCCGGTCTCGCCGGCTGCGCCGGGGGGGCCACGCCGACGGCAGACGGTCAGGACGACGGCGAGGACGGAGACACAGACGGCAACGGTGCCGGTGACAGCCCCACGGCCCAGCCCCAACTCCCGCCGCCGGTCGACGGCGACCCGGACGCGGACGTGACGCTGGCCGTCTACGAGGACTTTGCCTGCCCCCACTGCCAGGCGTACAACGCAACCGGCTACCCCGAGTTGGCCGCGGCGCTCGTCGACCCGGGTCGGGTCCGCTACGAGCACCGTGACCTCCCGGTCCCGGTGCTCGACCCCGAGTCCTTCGAGGCCGCAAACGCCGCACGCGCGGTCCAGGACCGCCACGGCGACGAGGCCCTCTGGGCGTACACCGACGCGCTCTTCTCGAACCAGGACGCGCTCGGCTCGGAGACACCGGGGCTGTACGCTACCGTCGCCGCCGACCTCGGATACGAGGGGGAGCCGGTCCGGGCGGACGCCGTCGACCAGGTCTACGCCGACACCGTTGCGGGTGACCGCCAGCGCGGGGTCGACGCGGGTGTCGAGGGGACGCCGGGCTTCGTCGTCGACGGCGAGGTGGTGACCAGCGGCTTCGGTGACTCGACTGTCGGGACTGTCCGGGCCGCCGTCGAGGAGCGGCTCTGATGCGGGGGTCGCCCGAGGTTGCCGTGTTGCGGCTGGGCCACCGGCCGGGCCGGGACGAACGGATGACAGCTCACGTCGGCCTGACGGCACGGGCACTGGGGGCCGACCGGGCTATCCTCGCGAACGAGGGGGCCAGCCGTGCCGACACGATAGCGGACATCACCGACCGCTTCGGCGGCCCCTTTGCCGTCGAGACCACCGAGGCGCCCACCGAGTTGCTCGCGGACTGGGACGGGACGGCCGTCCACCTCACGATGTACGGCCTGCCGGTCCAGGAGGAGCTGCCGGCGGTCCGTGAGGCCCACCGCTCGGGGCCGCTGCTCGTCGTTGTGGGCGCCGAAAAGGTGGCCTGGGACGTCTACGAGGCGGCCGACTGGAATCTGGCGGTGACGAACCAGCCCCACTCGGAGGTGGCGTCGCTTGCGGTCTTTCTCGACCGGCTGTTCGAGGGGGCGGAACTGGACCGGGCGTGGGAGGCGGCCGACCGCGAGGTGCTCCCGCAGGCGGAGGGAAAGCGTGTCGAGGACCTGGAGTAGCGAGCCCGCTCTGCGGGGGTGTGCCGGTCCCCCGGGGTGACCCGATGGTTTTAACCGCGCCACAGCCCGATATACCGGTAATGGCTTTTGAGGGACTCCTCGAGGACCCCGTGATACAGAAGTACCTCCACGAACTGGTCGGTCCAAAGGGGATGCCGGTCGCGGCGGCCCCGCCGGACGGCGAGGTAACCGACGAGGAACTCGCCGAGGAGCTGGGTTTAGAGCTCAACGACGTGCGCCGGGCGCTGTTTATTCTCTACGAGAACGACCTGGCGAGCTACCGGCGGCTGCGCGACGAGGACTCCGGGTGGCTGACCTACCTCTGGACCTTCCAGTACGAGGATATCCCCGAGCAACTGGAGGAGGAGATGGAGCGGCTGCTGGCCGGGCTCCACGAGCGCCGGCAGTACGAACTCGACCACGAGTTCTACCTCTGTGAGACCGACGGGCTCCGCTTCGAGTTCGGCGAGGCCATGGACTTTGGCTTCGAGTGTCCGCAGTGTGGCAGCGAACTCGATGCCTTGGAGAACACGCGTCTGGTGGAGTCGATGGACGAGCGGATCGAGACACTCAGCGACGAACTCAACACCGACCCCGCCGACGCCGAGGTCTGAATGGTCGTACTCGCAACGAAGTGTTACGTCGACGGCGAGGCCCGCGAGCGGGCACTCGACGGCCTGACCGCGATGGTCGGGGACGATGTCGGCGACCTGGATGTCGAGTACGATGTCGGCGTCCGGGAGGACGACTTCCCGGCGGTGACCGTCGAGGGGGCCGACGCCGTCGCCGCCCGGAACCTCCTCCGCGAGCGGTGGGGGGAGGTCACACCCCACCTGGAGCCCGGCGAAACCGCCGTCGGGACGCTCGAATCCTGGGACGACGACGGGTTCGTCCTCGATGCGGGCCGTGAGGTCCGGGTGCCCGCCGACGAACTCGGCCTCGGTCGGGGGTCACCCGCACAGGTCCGCAAGCGGTTCGGCCTCGTCCAGCACCTGCCGTTGCGCTTTGTCCCCGGTGACCCGCCGCGGCTGGCCGAGGCGGAGCAGGACCGGCTCTACGAGTGGACCCGCGGGACCGGCCGGGTCAACGTCAACAGCGCAACCCGTGCGGAGATACGGGCAACGGTCAACCGCGCCGGCCACGCCGACGACATCCTGACCGTCGAACGGCTCGGCCTGCTCGAAGGGAGTATCGTCTGCGCCGAGGGAACTGACCCGCCGGGGCTGCTGGCGAGTATCGGCGGCTATCTCCGGTCGGAACTGCTTGCTGTCGTGCCATGAACCGCAGGAGACTCGCACTCGGCGGCCTGGTCGTCGTGCTCGTGTTGAGCGGCTGTGCCGGGTCGACACAGGTCTCCGAGGAGGACCTCAGCGGTGACGCCGAGTACGACTGGGAGACGAGCGAGACGGTCGCAGTCGAGGTGAGTGACGCCTCCTACCGGACTGTGGTGAACCTGACAAACGCCTCGACGCTCGAGGTCTTCCAGCGCGACGCGCTCGGCGGTGACGGCGCGGTACGGATCTCGGCACTACAGTTCCGGTACCCCAACGGCACGGTCGTGAACGCCAGCGAGGGGAACCTCTCGGCGACACTGGAGGCCGAGCGCACGCAGATCTCCCTCCCGGCCGAGGCCGGGAAGGTCGGCTACACCGCCGAGCGGGTGGGCAACGAGTTCGCCCTCCCGGTCTTTGCCGAGGGCTCCTACAGCGTCCGGCTGCCACCGAGTACGCGTGTCGGCGTCCCGATTCTCTCACACGCTGACCCCGGGGGCTACGAGACCAGCGTGACCAACGACCGGATGACGCTGCAGTGGGACAGCCTCTCGGATGGCGGCATCAGCGTTCGGTACTACCTCCAGCGCGACCTCTGGATCTTCGGCGGGATTGCGGTGGTATCGGTGACACTCGGTGTCGGCGGCTTGGTCTACTACCTCAGGCAGATCCGCGACCTCGAGGAAAAGCGCGAGGAACTGGGGCTCGACGTGGACTACGAGGACGACCCGACCGATGACGGCCCGCCCCCGGGGATGCGGTAGGGGCGGTCGCTGCCCGCCCGGGAGCCGGTGAACCTTTTACCGGGTCGGTCCTACCGACAGTATGCGCGTCGCGCTGGTGACCGTCGGCGACGAACTCCTGGCCGGGGACACAGTCAACACAAACGCCGCGTGGCTGGGCCGGCAACTGACCGGCCGCGGGGTCGATGTCGAGCGGGTGACCGTCGTCCCGGACCGCGAGGGAGATGTCGCGAGAGTCGTCAACGAGTACCGTGCGGAGTACGACGCGGTGGTGGTTACGGGTGGGCTCGGACCGACCCACGACGACCTGACGATGGACGCCGTGGCGGCCGCGTTCGGGACCGAGACCGCGGAGCGTGAGGCGGTCTACGAGTGGCTGGCGGCGGACGGCTACGCCCGCGAGGACCTCTCCGAGGAGACCGCACACGTCCCCGACGGTGCGGAACCGCTCGAGAATCCGGAGGGTGTCGCACCCGGTTGTGTTATCGGCACCGTCTACGTCCTGCCGGGGGTACCCGCCGAGATGAAGGCCATGTTCGAACTGGTCGCTGACCGCTTCGAGGGCGACCCGGTCTACACCGAGACGGTGGTCGCGGACGAACCCGAGAGTAGCCTCCTCGACAGGGTGGCACAGGTCCGCGAGGAGTTCGACGTCGGGGTGGGGAGCTATCCCGGGGAGACGGTCCGGCTGAAGATACGAGGAGGAGACGAGACAACGGTTGCGGAGGCGGCGGCGTGGTTGCGTGAGCGGGTGGACTCCGCCGGATAGGGCGGGAGCCGTGGAGACCGGTGTCCTACCGGGAGAGGTAGCGGATCCACAGCGCGGTGACCAGGATCCCGCCCAGCCCGATGACCCACCCAACGACGTCGATAACGCCGGTCTGCACGGAAACCTCGCCGGCCGCGGTCAACAGCGTCATGTCGGCTGTTTGCCGGCCCCCGATATAAACCGTTCCGGTTCGTTTTTCCACGCGGTCGGCCTACCACAGGTATGCGCACTGTCGGGGTCGTTGTCAACCCGGTCGCCGGGATGGGGGGTCGGGTCGGGCTGAAGGGCACCGACGGGAAGGTCGACGAGGCCCGCCAGCGCGGCGCCGAGGCGCGCGCCCCCGAGCGCGCTCAAAGAGCGCTTGATGCGATGGCCGAACCCGACAGGCCGCTCCGGGTACTGGCATACGCGGGGGTGATGGGCGCGGACGCGGCGCGGGCGGCCGGCCTGGAGCCTGTCGTCGTTGGCCGGCCGGCGGCCGGGGTGGACGCGGGTATCGGTGAGACGACCGCGGCGGACACCCGCGACGCCGCCCGGGGGTTGGTCGAGGAGGGTGTGGATATCGTTCTCTTTGTCGGCGGGGACGGAACGGCGGCCGACGTCGCGGAGACAGTCACAGAGCTGGACGGGGAGACGCCCATCCTCGGTGTGCCGGCGGGCGTGAAGGTGTACTCGTCGGTGTTTGGCGTGTCGCCGGCGGCCGCCGGGCGCGTGGCGGCGACCTACGAGGAGACGGAGCCCGCCGAGGTCAACGATATCGACGAGGACGACTACCGCGCCGGCGAGGTCCGGACGGAGCTGCGGGCGGTCGCCCGGGTCCCGGTCGCGGAGCAACGCCAGGCGAGCAAACAACTCGCCGGCGGCAGCGTCGAGGGGCTGGCCGCGGGCGTTGTCGAGGCTGTCGAGCCGGGGGTGACGTACGTGCTCGGGCCGGGGAGTACGCTCGGCGAGATAAAGGGCCGACTCGGGGTCGAGGCGACGGCGCTCGGCGTCGACGTCTACCGGGACGGCGCGGTGTGTGCGTCCGATGCCGCCGAGTCGGACATCCTGGCGGCGCTGGGGGATGACAACGTCGTGGTGGTCTCGCCGGTTGGCGGGCAGGGGTTCGTACTGGGCAGGGGGAACAAGCAGATATCACCGGCGGTGCTCAGGCGCTCGGAGCTTGTGGTCGTGGCCTCGCGGACAAAGCTGGCGGCCGTCGGCGTCCTCCGGGTCGACACCGGGGACCCCGACCTGGACGAACAGTTGCGGGGCTGGCAGCGGGTCCGGGTCGGCCGGTTCGAGACCCGGCTGGTCGAGATCGTCTGACCTAAGTGCCACCCCAAGATCTGTCACGGTCTTCCCCGTATATTAGGCTGTAATGATACTGTTAAGACCCCGTGTCTCCAGGGGCCGGTATGGAGACGCGCAAAGTGCAGCGGCTGGGGCCGTCGACGCTCGCGATGACGCTGCCCGCGGAGTGGG
>CAZQZE010000051.1:0-12226 GCA_964597715.1 uncultured Halobacteriales archaeon | reverse complement strand
TCCCGAACTACGAGGAGTGGGTCTTCGACTTCATGGAGAGCGACGGGACCGACGAACTGTGGAGCGAGCGTGGGGTGAACTTCCGGCGGTACCGGGAGGAGAGCGCCGACGTCCCCACCGTCTACGCCGGCGCGTGGTACGACTCCTACACGACGGCGACCTGCGACAACTTCAGCGGCTTTCGGGAGCTGAAAGACAGCGACCACTACCTCGTGATGGGCCCCTGGACCCACGGCGGAACCGCCTCGTGGGGAAAACCCTACTCGGGGGAGGCCGCCTTCGGCGACCGCGCCCGGACCGACTTCCGGGCGACCAAGCTGGCCTTCTTCGACCGGTACCTGAAGGGCGCCGGGACGTGGGACCGCGAGCCGGTGACCTACTTCCGGATGGGGGTGGGCGAGCCGGCCGAGGCGACCGGGACCGGCAACGGCCGGCTGCGCCACGGCGGAACCTGGGCCGAGGCCGCCGACTGGCCGCTCCCCGACACGGACGTTCGCACCTATTACGCCCAGCCCGACGGCCGGTTGGCGCCCGACCGGCCCGCGGCCACAGACTCGAGCACGACCTACCAGTTCGACCCCGCCGACCCCGTCCCGACGCTCGGGGGGAACTGCTCGTCGTACTACACCGTCGAGCCCCGCGAGGAGCCGCTGGTCGAACTGCCGCTTGCGGACCGGCCGACGCTGAGTATCACCGGCCGTGGCGGCTACGACCAGCGCACCCGTCCCGACACCTTCGGCGCGGAGCCGCCGTACGGCCCCCTCGCACACCGGGACGACGTGCTCGTCTTTCGGACCCCGCCGCTCGAGGAGCCGGTGGAGATCGCCGGCCCCGTTCGGGTCCGGGTCCACGCCTCGACGGACGCGGTCGACACGGACTTCACCGCGAAGCTGGTCGACGAGTACCCCCCGAGTGCGCAGTACCCCGAGGGGTTCGCGCTGAACCTCTGTGACGGCGTCTGTCGCGCCCGCTACCGGAACGGCCGCCGCGAGCCCGACCCCGTCACGCCCGGCGAGGTCTACGAGTTCGAGGTCGACCCCTACCCGACAGCGAACGTCTTCCGGGCGGGCCACCGGGTCAGACTCGACATCTCCTCCTCGAACTTCCCCCGCTACGACGTCAACCACAACACCGGCGACTCCCCGGGGGGCCGCGAGCGAACGGTCGCAACCAACACCGTCTATCACGACCGCCAACGCCCGACCGGCGTCGACCTGCCGGTCCAGCCACGACGGTGAGGCTCGGCGCTCCCCGGGGTCACCGGATGTCGATGTCGGGCTCGGTCCGCCGGACCCCCTGTGGCGGGCCGCTCTTCTGGACGATATCGAACGCCCGCATCAGGTCCGTCCGCGAGATGATTCCGACGAGTGTGCCGTCGTCGACGACCGGCAGCCGGCCGACGCTGTTCTCCTGCATCCGCTCGAAGGCCTCCATCGCGTCGGCCCCGGGGCCGATTGTGGGCACGTCGGTCATCATCACGTCCTCGACGCGGTAGGCGTCCTGTTCGACCTCGTTGACGTCGCTCGCGTCGTCGAGGGTGACCATCCCGACCAGCGCGTCGTTGCGGACGACCGGGTACCCGGTGTGTCGCTCCTCGAACATCCGGTCGAGCAGGGCAGCGACCGACGCGCCCCGGTCGACGGTCAGCAGCCGCTCCTCGGGTGTCATCACGTCCCGAACCGTCACACCCTCGAAGGCGGCCTTCAGCGAGGTCTGCTGGGCCTCGTTCGAGGCGGCGATGTAGATGAAGAAGGCGAGCAGGATGAGAAAGAGGTTGGCGAACAGCCCCAGCAGCGCCAGCCCAAAGGCAAACACCTTTCCGACGGCGGCGGCCTGCTGTGTCGCCTGTGCCCGGGGCTGACTGCGGGCGAGCACCGCCCGGAGGATCCGACCCCCGTCCATCGGGAACGCGGGGAGGAGGTTGAACACGGCGAGGACGACGTTGAGAACGGCCAGGTAGCCGAGGACGAACCGGGCGGGGTCGAACCCCGCCGGGAGGCCGAGAAAGACGGCGTATGAGCCGACCCCGACGAGCACGCTCACCACCGGCCCCGCGGCCGCGATCACGAGTTCGTGACGCCAGTTCTCCGGAAACTCCTCGAAACTCGCCACACCGCCCAGCAGCCAGAGCGTGATCGACTCGATGTCGTAGCCGTAACGCAGGGCGACCAGCGAGTGCCCGAACTCGTGTAACAGGACACCCCCGAACAGCCCGAGTGCGGAGGCAAGCCCCAGCGCCAGCGGCAGTGCCCCCTCGCTCAGTTGTGCGGGGTCGATCGTCGCCGCGAACACCCCGTTGACCACCCCCGTCAGCGCGGCGATATCCCAGGCGATGAACGCCGCGAAAACGGGAAGCACGAGCAGAAAACTCCAGTTGAGCCTGACCGGGATACCGAAGGCCGAGCCGACCCGGAAGCCTCGCATACCCACCGTTTGTCGGGCGAGGGTATTAAACCAGCCCCTCCGGTCCGCACCGGCCGGCGACCCTGCCTCGCCCCCCCTGCCCGCGAACGCGACTCCCCGTTTATATGCGTACCACTCGGAGTAGGTGTATGTACGACCGGATCCTCGTACCGACCGACGGGAGCGACCACGCGCTCCGGGCCGCCGAACACGCCCACTATCTGGCGGAGACGTTCGACGCGACCGTCCACGTTGTCGCGGTCGTCGACGTCCAGACCGCCGCCGGGCCGTTCGACGCCGGGGGTGTCAGCACGGCGTTTGTCACCCGGCTCACCGAGCGGAGCGAGGCGGCGGTTGAGGCGGTTCGGTCGGTCACCGACGGCGAGGTCGTCGCCCGGACGGCCACGCCTCGCGGTGCGCCCGTCGAGACGATACTGGCGTACGCGGACGACCACGAGGTCGACATGGTCGCGATGGGGACACACGGCCGGACGGGGGTCGACCGGTACGTCACCGGCAGCGTGACCGAGCGGGTGGTCAGCCGCTCCGAGGTGCCGGTGCTCACCGTCCGCGCGACCGGGGGTAGCCGCGTCGGTGACGGGTACGAGCAGGTCCTGATCCCGACCGACGGGAGTGAACCGGCGGCCGCCGCCGTCGAACCGGGGCTTGCCGTCGCGGAGCGGGCCGGCGCTCGCGTGCACGCGGTCACGGTCATCGACACCAGTGACGCCGCCAGCCCGGACGACGCGGTGCCCGAGGACGTCACCGCCCACCTCGAATCCGAGGGGGAGGCCGCGACGGAGCGACTCGCCGCACAGGCACGGGACCGGGGGCTGGCCGCAACAACCGCAGTCCACAGCGGAGTGGCCGCCCGTACCCTCCTCGCCTACGCCGACGACCACGAGGTCGACCTGGTCGCGATGGGGACCGCCGGCCGGACCGGACTCTCCCAGCACCTCCTCGGCAGCACGACCGAACGCCTGGTCAGACACGCGGCGATGCCCGTGCTCGCGGTGAACGCGAGAGACCGGGCCGGCGACTGAGACCGGCGACCGACCGCCGCACGCCCCAGGTTCGGGCGTGTGGTGACCGACCATCAGGGACTCATACTGTCGGACAGAACATTTCGCACCCCACGTCCGACGGAGAGGGCCGAAACTGCAGGATTTCGGGCCACTGCACGACACCGGTCTTCACGTACTTCTGTCCGGCAGTATCACTCCGGGGGCGCTGTCCCGTCGGTCCGGGCGGGGAACACGGTCACCCCTCGCCCGGGAACCCCGACCACCTGCCGGTCACCGACAGCGGGAGGCTGGTTCCTACACTCGACGAGCACGGTCGTGCCGGTGTCGAGCCGGACGGTCACGTCGTACCGCCTGCCGAGGTCCGCGACGCTGACGACCTCCCCCGCCAGCGAGAGCGCCGCGCCCGCATCCGCCGCCGGGTGGCCCAGGGCGTCTGCGTGCCGGTCGGCCGACCCCGGGCCCCCGGTATCCGTCCCCTGTCGGGCGGTGTTAGGCCCCTCTCCGGCTGCTTGCGCCGCGTCGCCGGCCGGTGGGTCGGGCTCCGGCGCCGTCCTGCACCCCTCGGGAGGGCGCAGTGAGAGTCCCTCCGGTCGGACGTGACAGACCACACCGTCCCCGGTAGCGGCCTCGGCGCCCGCGCCCGCCACTGCGATGTCGGCCCCGCCTATCCTGACCGTCAGGGGCTGGCGGCCGACGACGGTCCCCGGGAGCGTGTTCGACCGGCCGAGAAACGACGCCACAAAGCGGGTCGGCGGGGACTCGTAGAGGCTCCGGGGGTCGCCAACCCCGGAGACACGACCGTCGCTCATGACGACCAGCCGGTCGGCGAGTGCCATCGCCTCCTCCTGGTTGTGTGTGACATACAGCGTCGTGACACCGGTCTCGCGCTGGATGCGCCCGACCGTCTCGCGGAGCTGTGCCCGGAGCTGTCGGTCCAGGGCCGAGAGCGGCTCGTCGAGCAACAGCACATCCGGCGCCGGCGCCAGCGCCCGCGCGAGTTCGACGCGGCGACGTTGCCCCCCGCTCAGCTCCGAGGGGGAGGCCCTGCGCCGGTCGCCGAGTCCGACGAGGTCGAGATACTCCTCGACGGTTGCCGCGCGTTCGTCCCGGCCGACACCCCGGGCTTTCAGCCCGTAGGCGACGTTCTCGCCGACGGTCATGTGTGGGTACAGTGTCGACTGCTGGAAGACCAGCCCCACCCGGCGCGCCTCGGGCGGGCTCTCGGTCACGTCGGCCCCACGGAGCCGAACCCGCCCGTCTGTCGGCTGGAGGTGGCCGGCGACACTCTGGACGACCGTTGTCTTCCCGCAGCCACTCGGACCGAGCAGTGCGACGAGTTCGCCCGTCTCGACGGTCAGCGAGAGGTCGTCGACGGCTGGCTCGTCCCCGTAGCGGTGTGTGAGCCCCTCGACCTCGAGCGTCATCGGCCGGTCACCACCGGGACCCGGCCGAGGCGCTGGACCGCGGTCAACACGAGAACGGCTATCCCCAGGAGCACGAGCGCCAGCGGGACGACCGCGTCGACCCCGCCGCCGATGAACTCGACCCAGATCCGTGTCGGCACCGTCCGGGGGTTGTACGCGACCATCATCGTCGCGCCGAACTCGCCAACGGCGCGTGCGAAGGTGAGAACCATCCCCGCGAGGACCGCGCCGCGGGCAAGCGGCAGCGAGACGTTTCGGAAGGTGGCGACCGGCCCGTAGCCCAGTGACCGGGAGGCCTGTTCGAGGCGCTCGTCGACGGCCACAAAACCCGCCCGGGCCGTGATGACGACAAAGGGGGCGGCGACAAAGGTCTGGGCGAGGACGACCCCCAGCAGGCTGTCCGTCAGCGGGAGACCGGCGGCGCTCGCGGCGGCTCCGACCGGGGTGAACCGCCCGACGGCGGAGAGTACCATCGTCCCGCCCACGACGGGGGGAACGACCAGTGGCAGGATGACCAGCGCCTCGACGAGCCGCTTGCCGGGAAACGACCGCCGGGCGAGTACGTAGGCCAGTGGTACCCCGAGCACCGTCGCGACTGCCGTCGAGACCGGCGCGGTGAGCAGCGAGTGACGGACCGCCCGCTGTGCGCCCGGCGTGGAGAGGCTGGCAACAACGTCTGTTACGCCTGCCCGCGAGAGAAACGCCACGAACGGGACGACAAAGTACAGTAGGAGCACCCCTCCGAGCGCGGCCGGGACGAGTAGCCCCGGCCGCACCGGCCGCCAGCCCGGCGCCGCGTCGGCGAGGCTCACAGCCCGACCGCCTCCGGAACGCTACCACTGGTGGTCGGGAGCCGGTCCCCGACGGTTAGCCCCGCCCTGACGAGGGTCGCGGGGTTGTCGAGCAGAAACCGCACCAGCCGGCGGCCTGCCTTCGGGTTCGTGGCGTCCCCCAGGACCGTCGTGTTGTAGAGAATCGGCCGGCCACGCGCGGTGTAGCCGTCGTCGGTGGTGTACGTGACGGTCGCGTAGCGGTCGGCCATCCCGGGTCTCGAGAAGTTGTACGCGTCGGGGAACTCCAGGAATGCCATCCCGCGGTCGCGGGCCATATTCCGGTAGACGACCGCGGCGGCGCGCGAGCCCGTCTCCACGCCAGCGAGTAACTGTGGCTCCTCCGGCTCCTCGTAGACGCGCTCGGCCATTCGCCCCCGGAACCCGTCGAGGCCGTGTTCGGCTGCGGCGAGTTCGAAGGCCTGGAGCGCCCGGTAGCCGAGCGGGTCCAGGTCCGGGTCGGCGATGGCAACCGTGCCGGGGTCGGCGGCGAGCGCGGCCTCGTACCACGGCTCGCCGCGGGCCAGTGCCCGGGCGAACCCCGACCCCGTCCCCTCGCGGTAGCCGACACCGAGGCTGTTAGCCGCGAACGCGACGTCCCAGTCGGTGAACTCGCCGTACAGCCGCTCCCGGAGGAGTGCGGTGTCGGCGCTCACCACGACATCGGGGGACTCGACCCGGTCCTCGACCATCCGCAGCAGGGCGTTCGAGCCGTAGTACTCGCCGTAGGCGACCGTCCCCGTCCGGCGCTCGAACGCCGGGCCGACGTGGTCCTCGAACGTCCGGGCGAGACTCCCCGCGGCGAGCACCGAGACGGTCCCCGGTCCACCGGCCCCGAGGGTCGTCGCGCACCCGGCGAGCCCGCCGACCACGGCCGGAGCCGCCGCCCGCAGCACCGCCCGACGACCAACCGACCGCTCCTCACCGGCCATGTTTGGAACCAGTTCCAGTTCATCAATAAGGTTATGACAAACAGAACCGTTTGGATACTTATGTCATCGGCCGAGGCCACCGCCCTGACCGACCGACAGGTCGAGGTGCTCGAACTCCGTGAGCAGGGGCTGACACAGCAGGAAGTGGCCGACAGGCTGGGAACGACCAGTTCGAACGTGAGCGCCGTCGAGCGGGCCGCCGAGGAGAACGTCCGGAAGGCACGCCGGACACTCGAGCTGGTGCGGACGGTCCGCGCGCCGGTCCAGTTTACCGTCCCGGTTGACACGACGTTCGACGACATCGTCGGGATAGTCTACGACCGGGGCGACGAGGCCGGGGTCAAGGTCGCCTACTGCCGGCCGGAGCTGTACGCACACCTGTACAACGAACTCGAGCCGTACACGGCACAGAACCGGCTCGAGACCGGGGTGACTATCGGCCTCACCGAGGACGGCGACGTTACCGTCTTTACCGACCCGCCGTAGCGACAACCCTGCACCCGGGCACCCCCGTCCCGGCACGTCCCGCCGGGTAAGGAGACTCCGTCCAGGGAGGCGGAGATTCACTCCCGCCCTGTTCGCTCCTCGGTTCCGACAGAGCGTCGGAACACTCGTCACTCACGGGAAGGGCGGGATTCTCTCGCTGAATCAAGATAGCGCCGTCCGCAAACGGACCCGGCGGCGTGACCAACGGACACAGCGCCGGTGTCGACGCAGGGCCGTCGTGCGTTCCACTACGCGGAGGAACTGAGGTGACGGCCCTGGCCCGACCCGTCCTCCGCTCGAAGCCGAGTCGCTCGCCGGCTCCGACACGGATATCGCGGTGAACAGGTCCGAAACCGCTCTGTGCGGGTGTGACCCCGGCCGGCGTGGTCGCGAGGAACCGAAGAAGGCACGTATCACCGCGACCCGCATTCCGCTATGAGCTTCGAGGTTCCCGAGGACTGTCGGTTTCTGGCGTCCCACGAGTGGGCCCGCACCGAGGACGGAATCGTTCGGGTCGGCGTCAGCGACTTCGCGCAGGACGAACTCGGTGACGTGGTGTTCGTCGAGTTGCCGGCGACGGGCGACGAGTTGGCGCGCGAGGAGGCCCTCGGCGTCGTCGAGTCGGTCAAGGCCGTCTCGGACATCTACACCCCGGTCGCGGGCACGGTCACCGAGACCAACGACGCGCTGGTCACCGAACCCGAACTGGTCAACGAGGACCCCTACGGCGAGGGCTGGATGGTCGCGGTCGACCCCGACGGCGGCCTCGAGGGGCTGCTCTCGCCTGCCGAGTACCGCGAGCAGACGGAGTAGCGTGGCGCCGAGGGCCGGCGGAGTACGAAGAACGGTTAACACACTGACATTCGCGGCCGCCCCCGTTGCTGGCCTCGGGTGTGACCGGCTCACACACGACAGGGCTCGGAGGGTCACCCGATAGGAACGTTTAATTTTCGGGACACCTATGGGAAACCGTGAACTCCCCGTTCGAGGTGCTGCGGGTCGACCCCGACGCCGACGAGGAGGCGATCAAGGCGGCCTACCGCGAACGGATGAAGGAGACCCACCCCGACCAGGGCGGGTCAGCGCGGGCGTTCCAGGCCGTCAGAACCGCCTACAAGCAGGTCATGTCGGGGGCCACCGGGACCTCAGGGACGACGGAGGGCGGCGAGCAGGGGTCGGCTGTGGACAGTGCCCCCGGCGCGCACGCCTCGGAGCCGATGGACCCGGAGGTCGAGTATCTCAACTACGAGGTGCTCGACGACTACGGCTGGGGGCCGGAGGACCCGGACCTCTTCGAGAAGGCAGCCGACGCCGGCCTCGGTGCGGTCGACTACGGGCGCTTTCGCGTCCAGCCCGGCGACTCCGTGCTCGAGGCGGCAGAACAGGAGGGCTACGCCTGGCCCTACGCCTGCCGGGGCGGCGCCTGCGCGAACTGCGCGGTGGTCGTCAGGAAGGGTGAACTCTCCGCGCCTATCGACCACATCCTCCCCGACGAGATGGTCGAGGAAGGGATCCAACTCTCGTGTAACGCGATCCCCCTCTCCGACCACGTTCAGCTCCTCTACAACGTCAAACACATGCCCGAACTCGAGGAACTCCTCCTTCCCCCCAAACCGTTCGAGCAGGCCCACGCCGACGACTGAGCGGCGTCCAGACCCCACTCAGTCCGGCCGTTCCATCCGGAACCGTTCCCGGGTCCAGCAGTAGCCACTGCCGGCCAGCCGGCCCACCGCCGCCACCTCGTCGACGTCGACCTTCCCCTCGTCGGTCAGGAGGTCGTCGCTGAGGTGGGCATACACCACCTCACCGAGCACCAGCGTGTTCGAGCCGACGTCGACGGTGTCGTGTAGCCGACACTCGTAGGCGGCCTCGATACCGGCGACCCGCGGGGGCTCGACGGCCGTCGACGCGGCCCGTTCTAAGCCCGCGTGGTCGAACTCGCTGTCGCCCGGCTCGAGTGTCGCGCTCGTGTCGCTCATCGCCTCGGCAAAGGGTTCGGTGACGACGTTGACCACGAACTCGCCGGTCTCGCGGGCGTTGCGCGCGGTATCGCTGAGGTCCCCGGGCCGTCCCGGCCGGTCGCCGGCGGAAAAGAGGAGGACCGGCGGGTCGACACTCGCCACGGTAAAAAAGGAGTAGGGTGCGAGGTTGTCGGCCCCGTCGGACCCGGTCGTCGACACCCAGCCGATGGGCCGGGGAACCACCGTGCCTGTGAGCGTCCGGTACATCGACCGCTCGCGCGTCCGCGGGTCGAATTCCATGCCGCTGTGACGGGCCGGCGCGGTATATACGGTCCGCTCGGTCACCCGTCCTCGAGGGGGTCACGGCCCCTGTCGTCGACAAACTCCGGTGCCCCGGAGAGGATCCCCCGAAGCCCCGTCAGCGGCTCGCCAACCTTGATCCCCTCGCCCGTGATGTCGTACTCCCTGAGGGTGCGCTCGTAGTCGCTGATTCGCTTTTTGAGGACGCCAACGGCCTTGCGGAGTTCGCCGCCGAGTTCCAGGTGCCGGAGGACGATGATGTTGTCCGCGATGTAGCTGACGTTGTCCTCCGTCGCGCGGAACTCGCCGATGACCGCGCTGGTCTCGTCGATCAGCAGTGTGGTCACACCCATGTTCTTCAGGTACCGCCCCAGCGAGTGGATGTGGTGGAGCATCTCCTCCTCGCTCTCGAGGGTGATCCGGTAGCCGGCGAGCCCGTCGACCATCACCAGTTCCGCCCCGTGTTCCTCGACGTCCTCGCGGACCATCGCGGCGAACTCCTGTGGCGAGAGGTCGAGCCCCTCTATCTCCTCGACCTGGAGGGCGCCGGCCTCGACCATCTCCCTGACGGGGATACCGATGGCCTCCGAGCGCTGGACGAACGTACTCCGCGCCTCCTCGAAGAGATAGACGACCGAGCGTTCACCCCGTGTCGCAGCCTCGTGGGCGAACTGGGTGCCGAGCGTGGTCTTTCCCACCCCGGTCGGGCCGCTGACGATGGTCGCCGACCCGCGCTCCAGCCCCCCGTGGAGTAGCTGGTCGACCTCCTCGATCCCCGAGGAGAGTGTCTCGGCCGCCACCGACCGGGCGTGGTCACTGGGGGACAGCGCCGGATAGACCCTGATCCCCTCCCCGGTGATCCGGTAGGCGTGTTCGCCGCTTTTCGTCGCCGACCCGCGAAACTTCGGGACCGCAAAGCGGCGCTGGTCGCCGTCGGTCTGCAGTGTCAGGTAGCCGTCGCTGATGAACTGCAGGTCCTCCGAGGGTGCTTCGCGGGTCTCCTGGACGGTGAAGGCGACGGTCGCGCCCTGTGCCTTCAGATAGCGCATCAGCCCGACGACCTGCTTGCGGAACTGGTAGCTGTCGCCGATGAGCTGGCGCAACTGCGTCAGCGGGTCGATGACGACCCGGTCGGGTTCGACCCGTTCGACCGCCTCCGTGACCGCCTCCGCAAGCGGCTCCCGCTCGACGTCGGCCGCGCTGAAAACCTCGTAGGACTGGTCCTCGGCAAAGGCCTCCGCCCCGGGGCTCAGGTCCAGAAACTCGATGCCACCTGTGTCAAAGCCCAGTGCCGTGGCGTTTGCCTGCAGGTCCGAGAGGTCCTCCTCGAGATTGATGAACAGCGCCTGTTCGTCGCCCTCGCAGGCGTCGAGAAAGTGGAAGGCGAGGATCGTCTTTCCCGACCCGGCAGGGCCGTGCAGGAGGTAGCTGCGGCCCTCGATGTAGCCGCCGCCGAGCACCGTGTCGAGGCGGCCGATACCGGTTGATAGACGTCTGCTGTCAGCTGCCATTCCACAATGTGTGGCCGGGGCGACCATAAGCCATCGGGCTTAAGAATCTGTGGACACCTTTGCTATTAAATACGTGCGTCCGCTCTAGATATAACTGGAGCCGATACAGATGAATGACTGACCTGAACTCACGCCCCGCAGGGCCGGCCGACGCCGAGCTTCTGCTGGTCATGCAGCCGGGCCGGGACCGGGAGTTGCTCGCGGAGTGGCTGGCCGCCCAGGTCAACTACACCGCCAGGACAGTCTCCCCCGGGGACCCGCTTCCGTCGGTGTACGACCTCTGTCTCGTTGATTCTCAGGGGCTGGAGCAAAACCGGTCGGCGCTCGCCGAGCGGGTCGACGACGCGGACCCGCTCTTTTTGCCACATCTGCTCGTTGCGTCCGACGACGCCGTCGAGCGCCAACTCGACCCCGACGGCCCGGTCGACGACGTGCTGACGATGCCTATCGACCAGACGATCCTCCGTCGCCGCCTGCAGAATTTCCTGCGGGCCAGACAGTCGTCGCTCCGGCTGGCGGAGCGGGAGGAACAGTACCAGCAACTGGTCGAGCTGACACCGGAAACGCTGTTGATCGTCCGTGACGGGATAGTGGTCTACGCCAACGCGGCGGCCGTCAACACGTTCTGCGCGGACGAACAGGCGAGCCTGTACGGTCCGGTGACCGACCTCGCCGCCCGGGAGGACGCCGACACGCTGGAGCGCCTGCTCGGGACGATCGACCGGGAGGGTCGGCTCGACGGCTTTCGCGAGCTGACGATGCTGTCGGCAACCGGCGAGGAGATACTCACCGAGGTGGCGGGCGTGACGGTGACCTTCGAGGGGGAGCCGGCGACCCAACTGCTGGTGCGAAACGTTACCGAGCAGCGCCAGCGTGAACAGCGGCTCAGCCTGTTTGGCAAGGCAATCGAGACGGCCAGACAGGGGATCACCATCGCCGACGCCCGTCAGGAGGACGAGCCGCTGATCTACGCCAACGATGCCTTCGAGCGGATGACCGGCTACCCGACCGGCGAGACCCTCGGCCGGAACTGTCGGTTTCTCCAGGGCCCCGAGACCGACGAGGAGACTGTCGCCGAGATACGCCAGGCTATCGACGGCCAGCGACCGGTCGTCGTCGAACTCCTCAACTACCGGAAGGACGGCACCCCATTCTGGAACCGGCTCGAGATCGTCCCCGTCCGCGACGAGACCGGCGCGGTGACACACTGGCTGGGCCTCCAGCGCGACGTGACCCAGCGCCGCGAGCGCGAGGAGCGACTGGCGGTGCTCGACCGTGTCCTCCGGCACAACATCCGCAACCGGATGAACGTCATCCGCAGCCGGGCCGAACTGCTCCGCGAGGAGTACGGCGA
>CAZQZE010000050.1:0-12445 GCA_964597715.1 uncultured Halobacteriales archaeon | reverse complement strand
ACACGACGTATTCGCTGGGCGGTGGTCCTTGGGCCGGCAACCAACTCGACGAGAATCTCTCGTCTGAGCAGTTCATCACGTCGACGCGAGTCGCGAGGCCGCTCGACCGGACTCCACCGAGTCCCGACAGCCTGTTTGAGCCTATCGTTGATAGCGGGGAGACCGCTCACGAACGAGTCAGCCAAAACGAGGCTGGCGACACCTCACGACCGACTGACGAGGACGGCCCGCAGTTGTTCGATCGTCTCGTCGCACTTCTCAGCGGGTGAGCGACCGTCCGACGCCGGCCCGGGTCGTTCGACTGTGCTTCCGCGGCGTAAGCTAACGGACAGTGCTGGCACGGGAGGGGTCGTAATCGAATCCTGCCCGGTGGACGGCAGGAGCCGAGATTGAGGCGTAGACCGGGTAGTTCAATCCCGGGCGAACTGATCTGCTGAGCACGCTCTCTGTGTCTAGCACGCCGATTCTGTCGGATTGCGAGGGTTAGACCGGAATAAGGGACGAACTGTCAGTGAGTAGTAAGACGGTCGATACCAGCCGAAGGTCTCCCGACTCAACTTAGTCTTGCTGTAGAACCGTAGCAGAATCTACTGGCAGATTCGCGGCCGGTAGTGTCACGGGCGATATTCCGGGTGACAGGGAGCCACGCCGACAGCCACCCCAGGCCTGTGTGGACCGACAGCGGACTGAACTGGCGGGGGACGCTCGCGGCCCCCCGGCCTCCGGGGCGCGCGGCCGGGACATGGTCTGTCACGCCGGGTGTTTTTTGCTGTCTCGGCCAGACCGGTCTGTATGGCCACCGTCATGGAGTTCACCAGCCCGGCCGCGGAGTTCCCGCTCGGGACAGTCTTCGAGAACCTGCCGGGAGCAACCGTCGAGCTGGAGCGGCTCGTCCCACGCGGGAGTCTGGTCATCCCCTACTTCTGGGTCCGTGGCGCGGACATGACGGACGTCGAGGCGACCTTCGAGAGCCACGCCGGCGTGCAGGCGGTCAAGCTCGTCGACAGTCTCGACGACGAGTCACTCATGCGGGTCAGCTGGGACCGGGAGTACGTCGGCGTCCTGAGTGCGCTCTCGGCGGCCGGGCTCGTGGTGCTCTCGGCGGTCGGAACCAGCGAGGGGTGGGACTTCGAGGTCCGTGGCGAGACCCACGAGGAGGTAGGCGAGTTCCGGAGTTACTGCCAGGAACACGACATCCCGCTCCAGGTCACCAGCGTGCACGCGCTGCTCCCGGTACAGGGGGAGGGGTACGAGCTGACCGACACCCAGCGCGAGGCGCTGGTCGCGGCGTACGAGCACGGCTACTTCGACTCCCCGCGGGAGGCCTCTCTCGAGGACGTCGCCGACACGCTCGGGATCACCCAGCAGTCGCTCTCCTCCCGGCTCAGACGCGGCCACCGGCGGCTCGTCGCCGCGACTCTCGTTCAGGAGTGAACACGAACCCGACCACTACTTATATACCTACTGTATAATCAGTGCTCGGACTAAACCGGCCGTACCCGCTCTGTCGTAATAGATGAGTACCGTAACACGAGCCGGCGTCGAGTTGGAGCCGGTGTCGCGAAACGGGAGTCCGGAGGTGAGGAGGTTCGAGTACGACCAGGACGAGGCAACAGCGAGTATGGCCGTCGTCGCAGCGGTGTCGGCGGCGACCGGTGTCGACCCCACGGACCTGGAGCCACTCGGGGCGGCGGTCGACGCTGACGCGCTCAACACGCTCGGGTGCGGCGGGGGCGCAACGGCGGACGACGGTGTCACGGTCACGCTGTCACTCGCTCGCCGGACGGTAACCGTCGATAGCCACGGGGAAGTGACGGTTCGGCCGGCCCACGAGCGGTCCAACAGCCCGGGAAACGGGGTGGGTTCGGAATGAGCGACAGACAGGAGGCGCCGGCCTCCGGGTCTGAGCTGAACAGTGCACTCGAGGACCTCCTCCGTCGGGCCGACGCGAACGGGGTCGACGTCGAAGGTGGATGGGACTGTGTCGACGACAGCCTCCACCCGAACTGGGACGTGGTCGTCACCGCTGTGGAACGACGCGACGGGTGAGTACGGGCGGACGCCGCGGCCACGGTCGGCGCCGCGGAGACGAACACCACCGGCGGGCTGTCCACCGTGTCGAAGGGACAACAGAGTGTCACGGTCGACTCCGTACTCTCGCCGGCTGTGTCGGCAGTGAGGCGGGCAATTCGGAGTGCACCGGGGGCCGGGTCAGGCTGTTTGGGCGCCTCGCCCGCGCCGCAGGATGGTCGCGCCGGCGGGCCGGCGTTTTTTGCCGCGAGAGGCGTGCCCGGTCTGTCGGGCCCCAGCACGACCCGGCGTCGCTGTTTCCGGACCCTTTTATTGATTCGTTGCTAAGCGTGAGTTCACGGTGTACACTGCCGATACCGAGCGTGTAACCGGGGATTCAAACCGGTCGCGACCGATAATCGACAAATGAAACAGCACAGACTGTCAGCAGCGGGGCGAGGAGTACCGGACCGGTCGGACAGCCAGCCGTGTGCGGGACCGTGGCGGTGCTCCGGCGTCCCGCGGTTGGGGTGTCGGTCACGGCCAAGCCGAGTGTGGAGCGGGGTCTGAGCGGATGGAGGAACACCGATTTCTCGAATCCGAGTGGGACTACTGTCTCGTGCTCGATGCGTGTCGGTACGACGTATTCAGCCGCCTCTACGACGACTACCTCTCGGGCACGCTCGAAAAACGGCGCAGTATCGGGTCGTCGACACCCGAGTGGGCCTCCCGTACCTTCACCGAGAAGCACGACATCGCGTACTTCTCCGGCAACCCTTTTATCAACGACCTCGGGATTGCGCTCGACGAGCTGAAGTGGGGAGCCAGCTGCGACTACGAGTGGACCGCAAACGAGCACATCGACGAGGTTGTCGACGTCTGGGAGCACGGCTGGGACGACGAGTTGGGGACGGTCCCGCCGGAGAGCCTCTCGTCGTCGTTACAGGAGCACGACAATCTCGTCGGCCAGGCGGACCGCACGGTCATCCACTACATGCAGCCACACGCGCCGTACCTCTCCCGTGGGAGCGGCCAGAAGCTCAAGCGGATCCAGAGCGGGATCCGAAAGCAGGGGGAGGGTGACGACGGGTCGACCGGCGGCGTCCTCTCGTCCATCGGCGACAGGATCCGCCCGAAGGTCGAGAGTGTCCTCGAGGGGAGCCAGTTCGTCCAGAAGTCGGGGCTGTGGCTCGAACTCGACCCGCTCGATGTCGTGCGAAACGGCACCCGCGACGCCGCGATGGACCTCTACGAGGAGAACCTCCGTATCGTGCTCGAGGCGGTCGCGGACCTGGTGCCGGAACTCGACGGACGGGTCGTCGTGACCGCCGACCACGGGGAGGCCTTTGGCGAGGAAGGCGTGTGGGAACACCACATCGAGACACACATCCCACCCCTGGTCGAGGTGCCGTGGCTGGAAGTCGAGACGACGGCGTGACTGCCGGTGTCACAGGCACGGCCCGCAGGTGTCGGCCCCGCCGCTCGTGGACGCTCACGCCGACGGGTGGTGTCCGGATAACACAGTGGCTTCGGCGGCAGGGCAGCCGACAGTGACCGGTCAGTCCCCGGCAGCGGCCGCGCTCCCGCCGTAGGCGCCGATATCGAAGTCCGCGCCGAAGTTGTCGAACCTCTCGGGGCCGATGTATTCGATGGTCTGTCGGAGGTTCGCGTTGGAGACGGTGCGCTGGAGTTTGGCCATGTCGAAGGAGTAGTCCTCGTACCGGTCGCCGTCGGCGGCCTGCTGGCCGGTCAGGCGTTCGAGATACTCCTCGATTTTCGGCTCGTAGACCTCCGTGACGATATCCGGGTCCTCCTCGGCCAGCTTCTTCATCACCCACCGACCGTTGGTGATATGCCGGCCCTCGTCCATCCGGACCAGTTTGATCCCCTCCTGGAAGCCGGGCATGATCTCCGTCCCGAGGTCGTCGGAGATGTCCGAGAAGACGTTCTCGAAGATCTCGTAGCCGGCCTTTGCGAGTTGGGACTCGACGATCCCCATATAGTGCATCACACCCTCACCGAGGATGTAGCGGAGTTCGTGCTGGTCACCGGTCCGGGCGGTCCTGCGCATCCGCTCGCCGATCGCCTCGAGGTCGTCGACCAGGAACTCCTTGAGGTCCGGATTCTGCCAGTAGGTGGACTCCTCGTAGTCGTCGATCTCGGTTTCCTGGGTGCCAAGCACCTCCTCGAAGTAGCGGGCAAAGAAGTCGGTGTGTTTGGCCTCCTCCATCAGGTGGGTGCTGAGGAACATCTCCTCCTGGACGGTGTCGAAGGGGGCATCCTCCAGCTTGTCGACGATCGTGAAGTACGGAACGAGCGTCCGCGTCACCGACTCCTCGCCCTCGTAGAAGCCGACGAAGGTCCCCATGATCTGTTCTTTCTGGCTCTCGGAGAAGCCCTCCTCCCAGTGGACCGTGTCCTCGCTGAAATCGAGTTCCAGCGGGTCCCACGTTCCCCGGCGTTTGGCCTTGTCGAACAGCTCGTACGGCTTTTCCTTGTTCGCGAAGTCGATTGCCATGTCACTACAGGCCCACGTATCCCGGTATGAAATACCTTACCATACCGGTTAGACACGACAGAGCCGGGCCCGACCCCGGTGGGCTCAGACCCGTTCGAGGACGGTTTCCCCAAACCGGGTGAGTTCCTGCCGGGGGTCCTCACCGCCCGCCGAGACCAGGACGTGGTCGACCCCCATCTCGGCCAGACCCCGGAAGTACTCGACGAACCACTCACCCCCGGCCCGGTAGCCCTGGTGGATGTGTTCGGGTTCGGCCGTCGGGTCCGACGCTAGCTCTGTCCGGACGGCCATCGCGTAGGGTTTGTCACCGGCCGCGTCACGCCAGTCCGCGAGATAGGTCTCGAGGGTGCGGTCGGGCAGGTGGTAGAACAGCCAGCCGTCGCCGTGTTCGGCGACCCACGCGAGGTCCTGGCGGGCGTAGCCCGTCGGAAACAGCGGGACCGTCTCGGCCGTCGGCTCGGGGACGAGGTCCAGTTCGCCCGCGAGTGTCACGCGCTCGGTGTCCACCTCCGGGAACTGTCCGGCCCAGGCCGCCCGCAACACCGCAACCGCGTCCCGGAAGCGTGCGCCCCGGGTCTCGGGGTCGACGCCAAACGCGGAGTACTCGGGGTCGCGGTCGCCGGTCGCAACACCCAACAGGAGCCGTCCCCCGGAGAGGCGGTCGACGGAGGCGGCGGCCTTGGCGACGTGCAGAGGGTGTCGGAGCGGGAGGACGGCACTCGCCGTCCCGAGCGCGATGTCGTCGGTGTGGGCGGCGACGTGGCTCAGCCACGGCCAGACGTCGAAACTCTGGCCGGCGTCGCCAAACCGGGGCCAGTACAGCGGCACGTCCCGGGCCCAGAGCGCGTCGAAACCGACCGCCTCGGCGTGGGCAGCAAGCGTCATCTCCCTGTCGACGTCGGGGGTCGTCTCCCGGCTGCCGGTCAGCGGAAACCCCAGGCCGACAGTGAGCTCGTCGGTCCCGAAGGCGCGCTCGTAGCCCGCGTTCGCGTGGTCGGCCATAGGCACGCTCAGGCGGCCACAGACATGTGCGTGTGGGTGAGGGCTGTGGGTGCCGGCGACACCCCTTTGGGCGAATACGCCGTACACGGTACCGAGATGGCCGAGACGTTCTACAGCGTCCTCGGGGTCCAGCCCGATGCCGACAGGGGGACTGTCGAGCGGGCCTACCGCGAGCGGGTGAAGGAGTCCCACCCGGACGTGAGTGACGACCCCGACGCCCCACGGGAGTTCACACGCCTCACCGTCGCCCGGGACACCCTGGTCGACGACGAGACGCGGGGGCGCTACGACCGGCTCGGCCACACAGCCTACGTCCAGGCTCACGTCGACGCGAGCGCGTGGGCCGCGGAGGACAGGGACGCGGACACCGGCGGGACGGCCGGCGACAGGACAGCCGCCGCGACGGCAGGCACCGGCGCCACAGCGCGGGGGCAGGCAACCACTACGTCCGCGGGGAACGGGACAGCACGCCAGGGCGGAGGGCGGACAGCCACCGGCGAGAACCGGGAAACAGCGGCGTCGGGACGGCCGGGCACGGGAGGTGGGGGGCGGCGACGCCGGCACCGGCGTGGGACGGCGGCGGCCTACCACCGGGTCGACCCGGACACCGGGGGCCGGGAGCGCGACCCGCTGTGGCGACGGCTCGCAGCAGTCGGGCGCCGGGTCGGCCCCTGGGCTCTCGTCCACCTCGTCCTCGTCGCGAGCGCCGGCACGACGGCGTGGTTCGGCTACGCCGGGGCGACACACCTCGAGGTGGGCCTGCCGGCGCTGGCGGTGGCCGGTGTCGTCCTCACCACGACCGTACTCGCCTCGGCGGCCCACCTCCTCTCGCGGGTCTACGCCTGAGCCGTCCCCCGCCTCCAACTGCGGTCACGGCCGGGACTCGCAAGTCGTTTGTGCGGGCCACCGGTACAGTGAGTATGAACGTTCGACCCATCGCCGACCTCGGGCCGGGGGAGCGGGCCGCGGCCTTCGAGCGGTCGGCCGGCATCGACGCAGTCCAGGGTGACGTGCGCGACATCGTCGGCCGGGTCCGCGAGGAGGGCGACGCCGCACTCCGGGAGTTCGCCGGCGAGTTCGACGACGTCGACGTGGGCAATATCGACGTGACCGACCGGGCCGAGCGCGCCGTCGACCGGGTGGGCGACGACGTGCTCGCGGCAATCGAGACGGCTGCGGAACATATCCGCGCGTTCCACGAGCGCCAGCGGCCGACCGACTGGCGCGAGGACTTCGACGGCCGGGAACTGGGGCGGCGTTTTCGCCCCCTCGAGAGCGCCGGTATCTACGCCCCCGGCGGGACGGCTGCCTACCCGTCGAGCGCGCTCATGGGTGTCATCCCCGCGGACGTTGCGGGCGTCGAGCACATCGCGGTTGCGACGCCGCCGGCCGAGGAGTTGAGTCCCGCGACACTCGCGGCCGTCGAGGTTGCCGGCGCGGACGCCGTCTACCAGGTCGGCGGCGCGCAGGCGGTTGCCGCGCTGGCCTACGGCACCGAGACGGTCGGCGCCGTCGACTGTATCGCCGGCCCGGGCAACCGGTGGGTGACCGCCGCAAAGGCCGAGGTGCGTGGCGACGTCGCTATCGACTTTCTGGCCGGCCCGAGCGAGTTGTTGGTGGTGGCTGACGGCACCGCCGACCCGGAGCTGGTGGCGGCAGACCTGGTCGCCCAGGCCGAACACGACACCGACAGCGCCGTCGCCGCCGTCACCGACGACGAGGCGCTGGCGGCAGCCATCGCCGACGCCGTCGAGGCACAGACCGCCGGCCGGGAGCGGCAGGATGTCATCGAGGGCGCACTAGACAACGAGGCAAGCGGGGTCTTTCTCGCCCGCTCGATGAGCGAGGCCGCCCTCTTTGCCGAGGAGTACGCCGTCGAACACCTCGCTATCGTCGCCGCCGACGAACAGACCGAGGAGGCCCTGCTCGACCGGGTCGACAGCGCCGGCTCGGTCTTTCTGGGGCCGTACAGCCCCGTTGCCGCCGGTGACTACGCTGCCGGCCCGAACCACGTGTTACCGACCGGCGGCGCGGCCCGCACGACCGGCGGGCTCTCGGTCGACACGTTCGTGCGCTCCTCGACGGTCCAGCGTCTGGACGAGGCCGCGCTGACTGACCTGCGCGAGGCGGTCACAACCCTCGCCACCGCCGAGGGGCTGGAGGGCCACGCCGCGAGTATCGAGCGACGCTTCGAGGAGTGATACTGCCGAGGGGCGGACCGGGGGGAGGTGTGGCCTGTGACAGACTGGGGGAGACACTGTGGTGTTGTCCGTGCGAGGACGGTCGGGCGACGACCGTCGCCGGTCACACCCGCTCCCGGCGACACCGTTTTCAGCGTCCCCCGAATACAACTGGCCATGAGCACCGTCGAACAGGGCGCACCCGAGGACGCCGTTGCCGTCACCGAGACGGCTGCCTCGGAGGCGCTCGACCTCATGGAGCGGGAGGGGATGGACATCACCGAAGGCGGGCTGCGCCTGTACGTCCAGCAGGGGGGCTGTGCCGGGCTCTCCTACGGGATGCGCTTCGAACACGAGCCGGAGGCGGACGACACGGTTACCGAACACCACGGCCTGCGCGTCCTCGTCGACCCGGCCAGCCTCGACTACATCGAGGGGTCGGTCCTCAACTACGAGGGTGGCCTCCAAGGCGAGGGCTTTCACGTCGAGAACCCAAACGTCGTCAGCGAGTGTGGCTGCGGCGAGAGCTTCCGGACCTGAGCCCGCTACTCCGCGTTCCCCTCGAGTTCGAAGGCCACCTCCACCTCGACCTGGTACTCGCGGTCGTTGACACTCGCCAACTCGACGCCCTGTTCCTCTACTTCGAGCCAGTGGATATTGTTGAGGGTCATCTCCGCACGCTGGATAGCGTCGTCGACTGCACCCTCGAAACTGTCACCGCTCGTGCCGATCAGGGTCACTTTCTTGTAAACCATATTTGTCTACCGTGTTCTCGCCCCCGTCGTAGCCCCACACGGAGCTACGCAGGGGTCTGACTGTTCTGTCGCATCAGTGGTATAGATTTCGGGGGGTCAGGGGAGCGGGCGCAACCTGTACACTCACGCGAACGCGGGGTGAGACCGCAGGAGCGCGTATCCACCCAGTCCCGCGACGACGGCCACGACCCCGCCGGCGACGGTCAGCGTCCGGTAGCCGACTGCCGTCGAGACGAAAAACGCGTCGGCCGTCGCGGTAAAGGCCACCGGGCCGACCGTCTGCCCGAGCCGGAGGACGCTGGTCCGCAGGCCCATCATCCCGGCCCGCAGGTCGGCCGAGACGAGCGTGATGACCGTCGTGTCGATCGACGGGATCAGGACCCCGAAGCCGACCCCAAAGACAAATAGCGACACGCCGACAGCGAGTGGTGTCGACGCGAGCCAGACGCCGAGCAGACTCACACCGTACGCGACAAAGCCAAGCGCCACAAGCTCCTCGGGTGCCCGCCACTGGCCGATGCGACCGTACTGCGAGGAGACGAGCGCGCTCGCAACCGCGACCGCCGAGAGGAGCGGCCCGATCTCGCTGGCGGTGAGGCCGAACTGGTCACTCAACAGCAGCGGGAGGGCGGTGAGGACCGCCCCGTAGAAGACAAAAAACGCCGCAAAGAGCGCGAGAAAGACCGCGAGGGCACTCGGGAGCCGGGCCACCGCCTGCAGCCGACCGAGATACGTGGACACCGGGTCCGGGTCGCCGCTCGGCGTCGGTTCGAGCACGAACAGAGCAAAGACCCCGACCAGGACCCCGACCCCGAAAAACAGAAACGGGACGTTCCAGCGGACCGCCGCCAGCGCGCCGCCGATGAGCGGGTACACCGCCGCGCCGGCGCTGGTCGCGCTCCCGTTCAACCCGATCAGCGCGTCCCGCTGTCTGCCTTCGAAGGCATCGCCGATGATCGTGACCGCGAGGGTGACCAGCGCGCTCGCACCGACCCCCTGCAGGAACCGGAGCGCGAGGACGTACCGGAAGTCGGTGACGACGGCGATCCCGGCGCCGGCAACCCCGAACGTAATCAGGAGCGGGACGAGCACGCGCCGGCGGCCAAACCGGTCGGCCGCGAGGCCGGCAAAGGGGGCGATGACCGCCCCGGGGAGCGTGTAGACGGTGATCAGTAGCCCCACCTGCGCGTCCGTGACGTCGAACACCGACCGGAGTTCGGGGAGCACGGGACTCAACAGCGAGACCCCCATCACACCCATCAACGAACTCGCCAGGATGACGTAGAGGAGACCGGACGTCCACGGGACGCCCGACGGGACAGTCTCGGTCTCGGTCGGCTGTGACACTGCACCCCATTCGGCGGCCCCGCCCGTGTATGTTCTGTCTCGTCACTGCCGTGTTCTCGTTCGGGTGACACGTGGCCGCCACCCGCGACAGAGCGTTGTTGCAGAGGCGCGAGTGGCTCCGTTACTCGCGAGAGCCCCGCGCCCACGCCGTCCGGGTTGTCTTATGTCTACTGGTAGTCGACGTCGCCTTCGCCCTCGCCGATCCACGCGCCGCGGTCCGGCTCCCGGGACTCGAGTGGGTCGATATCCTTGTACCAGGGGACGTTCTTGAGGTCCTCCTTGTTGTAGGCGAACTCGTCTTTCGTGTCGGCGACGAACTCGAAGTTCTGGGTCAGGACGATCGCGTCGGTCGGGCAGACCTCCTCACACAGCCGGCAGTAGATACACTGCCCGATGTGGAGGTTGTACTGCTCGCCGTTGCGCTTGTCGTCGGTGACGATCTGGATGGTGTCGTTCGGACAGACGTTCTCGCACTGCCGACACCAGATACACCGCTCCTGGCTGAACTTGTGGACCCCCCTGAACCGCGGGGAGACCTCCGGCTCCTCTTCCGGGTACTCGACGGTGAACGTCGAGCCGTCGAGTGCGTGTTTCATCGTCGTTGCCATCGATTTCAGTATTCCTATCATTGTGTCCTCCTTACGCGATCGCTCCTACGATCACCGCAGTCAGCACCAGATTGGCGAAGGAGAGCACGAGCATCCCCTTCCAGCCGATCTGGATGAGCTGGTCGATCCGCACCCGGGGTAGCGCCGACCGCGCCCACTGGGTGAACAGAAACACCGCCCAGATCTTGATCAGAAACCACACGAACCCCGGCAGTATCGGGCCGGCAGGCCCACCCAGAAACAGCGTCGCCGCGATGGCGCCGCCGAGGAAGATATGCACAAACTCCCCCAGGTAGACGAGCACGAAGTACACCGAGGAGTATTCGGTCTGGTAGCCGGCGACAATCTCCGTCGGCGCCTCCGGGATGTCGAAGGGGTTTCGGCCCACCTCCGCGAGGTTCGCGATCATAAAGAGCACGAAGGCAAAGGGGTTGACGAAGGCGAACCACGAGGGGACCGCGACCGGCCCGAGGGTGAACAGCGCGCCCTGTTGGGCGGCGACGATCTCCGACATCCGGAGTGTGCCGGTGAACAGGACCACCGACGCACCCGTCAACACGAGCGGGATCTCGTAGGCGAGATTCTGCGCAACCGCCCGCAGCCCACCCAGAAACGAGAACTTGTTGTTCGACGCGTAGCCGGCCATCACCAGCCCCAGCGACGCCATCGACGCGACGGCAAAGACAAACGCCAGCCCGACCTCGGGGTCGGCGAGTTGCAGGCCACTCCCCATCGGGATCACCGCAAAGCCCAGCAGCGCCGAGGAGGCGATCAAAAGCGGTGCGAGGTCCCAGGCCGGCCGGTCGACACCCTCCGGGACGATCAGCTCCTTCGCGAGCAGCCGGACGGCGTCGGCGACGATGATCAGCAGGCCGGCCGGGCCGACACGGTTGACCGCGATCCGGTCGGTGAACTTCGCGGTGATCTTCCGCTTTGCCCACGGCCCCGCCACCGCGGTGTTCGTGAGCATGATCGTGCCGATGAGCGCGGCGCCGATGACTGCTGCGACCACCTCGCCGGCGAGCCCGCCGATCGGCAACAGCCCGTTGAGCGTCTCCGGCAGTGTCATCTACCTGTCTACCTCGCCCAGCACGATATCCAGGCTGCCCAGCGCGGCGATCATGTCCGGGATGTACTCACCCTCGGCCATCACCGGCAGCGTCTGGAGGTTACAGAAGCAGGGGCTACGGATCTTGAACCGGGCGGGCTTGTCGGTCCCGTCCGAGCGCATGTAGATCCCCAGCTCGCCTTTCGCACCCTCGACGGCCCGGTAGATCTCCGTATCCGGGTCCGGTTTGAGGGTGCGGGGGACGTTGGACTGGATCTCGCGTTCCTCCTCGGGCCAGTCCTCGAGCAGGTCGACACACTGCTCGATGATCCGGGCGGACTCCTCCATCTCCCGGAGCCGCACCGAGGCCCGGGCGAAGTTGTCACAGCCGTCGTCGGTGACGACGTCCCAGTCGAGCTGGTCGTAGTAGCCGTAGGGGTCGTCCCGGCGCAGGTCGTAGTCGACCCCCGACCCGCGGGCGACCGGTCCGGTCGCGCCGTAGGACTTTGCCTCCTCCGGCGGGAGAACCCCCGTGTCGACCACGCGCATCTGGAACAGTTCGTTCGAGGTCAGGAGGTTGTGGTACTCCTCGAGCCGGGAGGGCCACTCGTCGAGGAAGTCACGCACGCTCTCGAAGTACTCCTCGCGGGGCTCGGGCAGGTCCCAGGCCACACCCCCCAGCCGGAGGTAGTTGAACATCAGCCGCTGACCGGTCAGGTCCTCGAGCAGGTTCTGGATGACCTCACGGTCACGGATGGCGTACATGAAGATAGCCGTGAAGTCACCGTAGATGTCCAGTGCGAAGGTCCCGACCGCCAGCAGGTGTGCGGCGATCCGACACAGCTCCGCGGACATCGTCCGGATGACCTGGGCGTACTCCGGCACGGCCAGGTCGGCCATGTCCTCGGCGGCGCGGGCGTAGGCCCACTCGTTGAGGATGCCCGCCGAGATGTAGTCCCACCGGTCGGGGTAGGGCA
>CAZQZE010000049.1:0-12479 GCA_964597715.1 uncultured Halobacteriales archaeon | reverse complement strand
GTCGACACCGACCAGACGGGTGCGTGGTTCTGGAACTACGGCGACTCGGCGCTACAGGTCAGACTCGAGTACCACATCGACGCGCTTGGCCGCTGGAAGGAGGTCAGGGATACGGTAAACCGCGAGATTCAGGCGGCCTTCGACGACGCCGGGTTCGACATGGCGTTCCCGACCAGAACGGTCCGCCTGGAGTCCAACGGCGAGGACGGCGAGGACGACGAGCCGGTCGGTCGCAGCCAGGACCTCGAGCAGATGTAACGCCTCCTCGGCTTCACGCGGACAGTTCTGACGGGCGCTTACCACGCCCCCGGCATCCTGTCCGACGCGCCCGAGTACGCCCCGCCGTCCCTGCTCGGGTCAGAAGTATCCGAGTGCTTCGAGCCGGTCGCGTGTGTCGGCGTCGGCCGAGTCACGCCCCGGACACCGTACCCCGGCGTCCGCCACCGAGTCGAAGGCCCGGCCGACACGGCGCCCGTCCGTCGCGGACACCGCACCCGCCGCGCCGGCGTATGGTACGTGGACTGTCCCGGCGGTCTCACCCCACGTGTATCTCTTGTGGACACCGGTCTCGGCGTCCTCGTAGACCGCGCGACTCGGCCGGAAAAACGGTGTGGCGTCGTCGACGGCCGCCTCGTACCGCTCCCGGAGGTCACCGGTCACCGGCTGCTTCGAGGCGACCACCGTCTCCCGGGCGAAACTGGCCCGCTCGCCGCGGCGGGCCGCGTCGACCACGCCCCGGAAGGCGGTCAGCGCGGCCGGCGCCTCGACGCTCCTGGCTGTCTGCTGGCCGGGGTGTTTCACGACGAGCGGGACGTGTAACAGACGTTCGCTCATCGGGACGATGTGAGCCACCGCCGGTGGCTCACCGTCGAGCCGTCCGGGCTCGCCAAACCCCTCGCCGTGGTCGCCACAGACGACCAGCAGTGTCTCCTCGAGGACGCCGCGTTGGCCGAGCCGCTCGAGCACGGACCCGAGGACGGCATCGGCCTGTCTGACCCCCCCCTCGTACAGCGACTCGAGGCCGGCGAGCTGCCAGGTCGGGTGTGCGCCGCCGTGAACCTCGAACTCCCAGCGGACCGGCAGCTCCGACTGCAACCGGTGGGCCTGCGGGTCCCCCCACCGGTCGTACTCGGGGGCCGGGTCGTAGGGCCGGTGTGCGTCCATGAGATTCAGGCAGGCCGCCCACCGGTCCCGGCCGTCGACCCACGTACAGAGCTTGTCGGCGTAGTAGAACCCGTCGGGTCTGCCCGTGTGCTCCCCCGAGCGGTACGCTGCCGGTGCCGCCTCCGGGACGGAAACGACGGTGTCGAACGGCTCGGAGAGCCCGACCCCGTGGGTGGCGACAAACCCGTTCTCGGTAAATAGTCCGGTGTCGTACCCGGCCCCGGACAGGTCGTCCCACACCGTGTGACCCGGCTCCAGCCGGTCGTGAACGGTGACACCGTGTGCCTCGGCCTCGAACCCCGTAAACAGCGAGACGTGCGAGGGTAACGACCAGTTCGACGGCGCCCGTGCGGACCGGTATACCGTGGCACCCTCGGCCAGGGAACGGAGTGTCGGTGTTGTCATCCGGGGGTAGCCGTGCAGCGAACAGCTCGCCGCCCGGACCGAGTCAAGCACCACCAGTAACACGTTCATACAGGGGTGTAGGAGCCCAGCCGCCAAACACTTACTACGAGGGGGCTGTCCCACTACCCGACGGGCAGCCTGCCGGACAGACCTGCTGTCTCCTGTCTCTCGGTGTTCTGTCCCCCGACCGACCGGGACCGGTGGCCCCCGGTCGTCGACGGGGGATCGCATCGTTTAGGCCGGCAGGGCCGCTCGCCACGGCCGGGAGATGAGATTCCGGAACGCGCTGTTGTTTCTCGCCTTGGCGGGTGCCTGGGGCAGCGCCTTCACCGCGATCAAGGCCGGGCTGGACTTTTTTCCGCCGGTGCTCTTTGCGGCCCTCCGGTACGACCTGGCCGGCCTGCTCGTGTTGGGCTACGCGGCATACGCCACCGACCGGTGGCGGCCCCGGGAGCGTGACGAGTGGCTCTCGGTCGCCGTCGGCGGGGCCCTGCTGATCGCCGCCTACCACGCCTTCCTGTTCGTTGGCGAGCAGGGGACCACCAGCGCCGCGGCGGCGGTGGTGGTCAGTCTCTCGCCGGTGCTCACGACCGGCTTCGCCCGCGCCCTCCTGCCCGACGAGCGCCTTACCGTGCCCGGCCTGCTCGGACTGGGGCTGGGCTTTGCCGGTGTTGCCGTCCTGAGCGCGCCGGCACCCGGAGACCTGCTGAACGCCCGGTCGGTCTCGCTGGTGTTGGTGTTGCTCGCAGCAGCCGCCTTCGCACTTGGCAGCGTCCTCACACGGCGGGTCGACGCCGACCTCCCCGTCGAAACCACCGAGGCGTGGTCGATGGTCCTCGGCGCGGCCCTGCTGCACGCCGTGAGCCGCAGTATCGGCGAGTCTCCCGGTGCGGTCCGGTGGACCGCCGAGGCGGTGCTCGCGCTTGGCTATCTCGTTGTCGTCGCCAGCGCGCTGGGCTTTCTGGTCTACTTCGACCTGCTCGAGCGACTGGGTCCTATCGAGATCAACCTCGTCTCCTACGCGGCGCCGGTCGCCGCGGTCCTCACCGGTCTCGTCGCCCTCGGCGAACAGCCAACGGTCAACACCGCGGCGGGGTTCGCGCTCATTCTCCTCGGATTCGGGCTGCTCAAACGACGGGAACTCCGCGAGGAACTGCGCCGGTTCGACCGTGCGGGCGAGGCCCGGGAGTGACCGCCGTGGAACTGCCGGACCGGTCGTCTCGCGGGCGGAACCCGACGGGTCACCCGGTTCCGGCGTCTGTTTCGCACGGACCAGGCGACTTCGAGGGCGTTTTCAATCTTTGTTCGGATTTTCCGCATCTCACTGTTCGTATATCGGAATAGTTATCAGTCAATCACTCATTTGTTTATTTGCAATGGCAAACGGTAAGGTTGATTTCTTCCACGACACAGGCGGTTACGGTTTCATCTCGACTGAGGACGCGGACGATGACGTATTCTTCCACATGGAGGACGTCGGCGGCCCGGACCTCGAAGAAGGACAGGATGTCGACTTCGACATCGAGCAGGCCCCCAAAGGCCCGCGCGCGACGAACCTCGTTCGCAACTGACAATTCCGCTGGGCGCCTCGGCGCCCCGGCGGTCGTTCACGGTTTTTTATCGCTCGCCCGAGGAGCCGACGGCTTAGAGCGACAGCCCGATACCCACCGGGCATATCCTACCGCCCACAGCGCCGGCCGTCCCGGAAATATCGGCCTATCGACAAACGGAACGCCGGTCTCGGGTCTCTGCTGTGTGCCCTGTTACAGGCTGGCCCGTGAGGAGGTAGCTCGACAACGTGCACTTAGCGAGGGGCTGGGTTTTCCCTCGGAACTGAACTACGACCGTCGGGTTGGTGACCGTGTCGACCGTGGCACCGCCGGCCGACAACGGAACGACAGGGGGCGCGCCTGACGGCGAGGGGTGACGGGGTGGACCACCCCTTCGCCTCCGCCTCCGGCACTGTCTCCGCCTGACACCGCGCTTTTTTTGTCTCGACCGACGGCGGTCACCGTTCCGTGCCGGCCTGGAATCGCCGTGTTCCGGTCAATCGTTGCCCACCCCTCCGTCGTGGCCCGGCCAACTGTGCGCCGGCTCTGCGAGTCACAGACGCCACGGTAGGGGTCCTCCGGGTCGGTGCAGCGGCGTGCCGCAAGTTCAGCCGATCACAACGGGGGCATGTATTGTGTCCGAACTCCGACAGCCCGGCGCTCCAGGGTCTGGCAGTCCGGAACAGAACGGAGGGCCCGGTCAGGCGACCGAGGCGCCGACGTAGAGGACGACGACGAGGAACACCCAGACGACGTCGACGAAGTGCCAGTACATCGAGACGGTCGAGACGGAGGTGTGCTGTTCGGCGGAGTAGTGCCCCATCCGGCCCCGAAAGAAGACGATGGCGAGCAATATGCCGCCGAGCGTGACGTGCAGGCCGTGCAGACCGGTCAGCCCGTAGAACGCCGAGCCAAAGGCCCCGGTGAACAGGTCAAACCCCTCGTGAATGATGAACTCGTAGTACTCGAGCACCTGGCCGCCGATAAAGACGAGCCCGAGTAGGAGCGTCACGCCGGCCAGGCGGACGAAGCGTTGCTGGTTGCCCTTCCGGAGCGCGACGTGGGCGAAGTGTAGCGTAACGCTGCTGACGACCAGAATACCGGTGTTGAGAAGGACCAGACTCGAGAGGAGGTTCGGCAGGTCCGGCGCCCAGGACCCCGACCTGATGAAGAAGTAGTAGACGAAGCCGGCGCCGAAGGTGGCGATCTCGGACCCCAGAAAGAGGAGCATTCCGAGTCTGAGACTGTCCCCGCTGCGTCCCTGGGTGCCGTGTTTGAGGAACCCGGCGATGAAGCCGTGGTAGAGCCAGCCGTACAGGCCAAGCAGGAACAACCCGGTCGAGGCGACGAGCGCGCCCGGCCCGGCCAGCGGGCCGATGACGTCGTAGCTGTGCCCCATGACGAACAGTGCGGCCCCGAGGTAGACCCCGCCGACCCCGAGTGCGGCGATAAAGGGCCACCAGGAGGCCTCGCCGAAGCCGCGGGGCCAGTCCTCGACGGCCGGCAGGTGGTGGCCACCGCTGTCCTCGGCCGGTAGGTGGTCGTCCGAGTCGTCTGCGACGGTCATGTCCCGACGTTGCGAGTGGACTGGCAAAAACCCTCGCAAACCGTTCCCGGCGGCGCCACACAGTGGCTGGTCCCGACAGGTACTCGTCTCCGCCGGCCAAACCACAGGTATGTCCCGGCTCCGGACCCGGTTGGCCGGCGGCGCCGGCCTGCTCGCCCTCCTCGCCGTCGCCGACCCCGCCCTCGCCCACGGGGGGGCGGTCGCGTCGAACCGCCAGCCCGTGACCGTCCCCACCTGGCTGGTGCTGATGACCGGGGGCGCGGCCGTCGGCGCCTCCTTCCTGCTCGCGACCTTTGTCACCGACCGGGCGATGGTCCGGGCGATCGACGGCTGGCGCCGGCTGACACCCGGACCCGGCCGACTCGCCCGCGGGGGGGCGAAGGCTGTCGGCGTCCTCGGCCTCGTCGCCGTCCTGGCAGTCGCCGTTGCCGGGCCGACCGAGAACAACGCCGCCGTCCTCTTTGTCTGGGTTGGCTGGTGGGCCGGCTACACCACCACGACCTACCTGGTCGGCAACTCCTGGCCGGCGCTAAACCCCTGGCGTACCCTCGCCGGCCTATTACCCTCTCTGGACGAGCCCTACCCCGACCGGCTGGGCTCCTGGCCGGCGGTCCTCGCACTGCTTGCGCTCATCTGGGTCGAGACCGTTAGCCCGATCACCGACGACCCGCGACCGCTGGCAGTGGTTGTCGTCGCGTACACGCTCGCGACGCTTGCGGGTGCCGCTGTCTACGGGGCCGACACCTGGTTTCGCCGTGCGGACCCGATGGCTCGCGTGTTTCGCTACTACGGGGCCGTCGCGCCCGTCCAGCGGACCGGTGACGGCCTCTCGTTGCGACTCCCCGGCGGCGCACTCTCCGAACTCAGGGTCGGTGACGACAGCGAGGTGGCGTTCGTGGTCGCGCTGCTGTGGGCGACAACCTTCGACGGCTTTGTTTCCACCGGTGCGTGGGCGGATATCGCCGGTGTGGTCCGTGCCGCCGGCGTGCCGCTCGCACCCGTCTACCTGGCCGTGCTCGCGGGCGGATTCGGCGTCTTTCTCGGCGGCTACCGGCTGTCCTCGCGGGCCGCCCGCCGGACCGGTGACACCTACCTCTCGGCGGCCGCCGTTGCTCGCCGGTTTGCCCCCTCGCTGCTGGCCATCGCGGCCGGCTACCACCTCGCGCACTACCTGAGCTTTCTGCTCTCGCTTGCGCCCGCCATCGTGGTGTTGGCGGCGACGCCGCTGTCGACGCCACCCCAGGTGCCCGTGTTGCCCCTGCCGGGCTGGTTCGACCTGGTCGGGATGGCCGCCATCCTCCTGGGGCACGTCCTGGCAATCTGGGTGGCCCACGCCACCGCCTACGACCTCTTTCCCGGCCGCCTGCAGGCGGTCCGCAGCCAGTACCCGTTCATCGCGGTGATGGTCTTCTACACGATGACGAGCCTGTGGCTGCTCGCCCAGCCGGAGGTGACGACGCCGTGAGGAGACGTGACGCGGCCACAGAGGATGTCCCCGGCCGGAGCGACCAGGGGACAACAGCGGCCGCGACCGGACCGACCCACGTCGGGACGGGTCCTGGGCCTCCCGAGGGTGGCTTCGACCCGCCGGCCGGCGCCGACGTCTTCGAGTGTGGGTACTGTGGCCGACCGTTCGCCGACGAGGACCTGCTCGCGCTCCACCGGGGCCACGCACACCCCGACCGGCTCACCGGGGCGGAACAGGCTGCCTTCGAGGCGGCCTACGAGACGGAGACCGGGGAGATGCGTCGCTTCCAACTGAAGGCCGCCGGCCTGGTCATCCTCCTCTATTTCCTCCTGCTGATGCTCTACGCCCTCGCCTGAGAGTCGAAAGGTTGAGGTGTGCAACCGGCGGTAAAAGGCGTATGGAACTTCGGGTCATCGAGAACGAGCCGACCGAACTCTCTATCGAGATCGCCGGCGAGGACCACACCTTTCTGAACGTCCTCAAGGGTGCGCTGCTGGAGATGGACGCCGTCGCCGCCGCGACCTACGATATGAACCCCGAACAGTCGGGCGGTCAGACCGACCCGATCCTCACGGTCAAGACCGAGGAGGGGACCGACGCGTTGGACGCGCTCGAGACCGGTGCCCAGCGGGTTATCGACAAGTCCGCCGACCTCCGGAGCGCGTACGAGGCCGCGGCCTGAGCGTCAGCAGACGACCTGGAACAGGTACACCCGTCCGTCAGGGGCCGCGTGCAGGTCGAACCCCGTCTGTGTCCCCTCGACGGCGTTTGCCTCCCCGTTCCGCACGGAGGACCCGACGAGCCCGTCACCGAGTGACGACGCCGAGGTAAAGGCACCCTGGCTGAGGGTCGCGGTGACGACACGCGGTGACGTCTCGCAGGCGCCCTCCAGGACGCTCTGGACCTGGTCACGCTCCTCGCGGGAGATAGCCTCGTCCTTTACCCGTTTTTGATTGAGAAAGGCCGCGACGCTGTCGAGGTCACCGTTCCGGGAGAGTGACGGGACGCTCGCGGCCCCTCGGGCGTCGTTCAGCCGGCTCAGATACGCCTGTTCGGCGTCCCCGAAGGAGACGTTGCCGGCAGCCTCGGCGTCCCCCGGCACGTCCGAGACCCCGGGGACACCGCCGCCGAAGCCGGGGATATCGACGAGTCCGGTGGTCCCGAGGACGAACACCCCGGCGAGGGCGAGCACCACCACGAGTCCGACAAGATACCTGGGGGTGAGGAGGTCGACGTAGCCCGGCACCTCGAGTTCGTCCTCGCCGACCTCCTGGCGCTGTCGCTCGAGGGTGCCGTTCCCACACCGGCTACAGGGGGGGCTGTGTTTTGTGTGCTCGCGGCCACACGCCGTACAGACCCAGACCTTTGCCTCCGAGCCGAGCGACTCCTCGGCGTTTGCGACCGGGACAACCGCCCGCTCGAAGCTGCCGTGGCCGCAGTTGTCACACGGCGGGTCGTCCTCGTCGTGGGGTTTGCCACACCACTCACACCGCCACTCCATCACATTCGGGTAGTCGATTCCGGGCGAAAAGGCTGCCGTTTGCCGGCCAGCGCGGTCCGCCGACAGCCACGGACGACGAGACGGCTATGTGTCTCCAGCCCCAGCGTCCCCCATGAGCGACGACACTCCGGCGGAGGACCGGATCGCCGAGTTGGAGACAAAGGTGCAGCGACTCGAGGAGAACGTCGAGGAACAGCGGGAGGTGCTCAGCCTCCTCGCGGCCGGCCAGCAGTCCGAGAATCTCCCCAAACTGGGCTGTCCGTACTGCGAGGAGGGGACACTCATCGGCAGTAGCGGTATCTCCTGGGAGCAGGTCCAGTGCACGTCCTGTGAGTTCAAGGAGTATCTCTAAGCCTACAGCCGCACCGGGATCCCCCGTTCGTCGAGGTGCGCTTTGACCTCGCGGACCGAGTACTCGCCGAAGTGAAAGATCGAGGCCGCGAGCGCCGCGTCGGCGTCGGCCTCGGTAAACACCTCGTGGGCGTCCTCCGGCCCGCCACACCCCGAGGAGGCGATGACGGGCGTCGAAACGGTGTCACAGACTGCCCGCATCAGCGGGATGTCGTAGCCGTCCTTTGTCCCGTCGGCGTCGATCGAGTTGATGAACAGCTCCCCCGCCCCCCGCTGCTCGGCCTCGTGGGCCCACACCACCGCGTCGACACCGGTCCCCTCGCGTCCGCCCTTGACGGTACACTCGAACCAGCAGGACTCCCCGTCGACCTGTGTGTAGTGTTCGCCCGCCTCGTCGAAGCGACGGCGGGCGTCGACGGAGATGACGATACACTGGCTTCCGAACGCGGCCGCGCCCTCCTCGACCAGTTCGGGGCGTTCCAGCGCACCCGTGTTGACCGAGACCTTATCGGCGCCCGCGCGAAGCGTCTCCTTGATGTCCCCCCGGGTCCGGATACCGCCGCCGACGGTCAGGGGGATGAACACCTCGTCGGCGACCCCCTCGACGACACCGAGCATCGTCTCGCGGCCCTCCGCGGAGGCGGTGATGTCCAGAAAGACGAACTCGTCGGCGCCGGCCTCGTTGTAGCGTTTTGCCATCTCGACGGGGTCACCGGTGTACTGTAACTCCTCGAAGTTCACACCGGTGTAGACCGCCGCCTCGCCGTTCTCGTCGGTGTCAACGTCGATACACGGGATGATGCGTTTTGTTAGCGTCATGGAAATCCGGCGCCGGAGCCTCAGTGGGCGGGCAGGGCCGGCGACGGGCTGTACCTTCCCGCATGCGCTCACGACGCATAAGTGGGCCGCGTCGACCGTGCGAGACGGTGGGGGCCGGCCGATTCCCGTCCAACCCCGAGTCAGTCGGCACTCTGGTTCGGGACGTACCGGCAGTCCGTGCAGGTCCACTCGCGGTCGAAGACGACCGCGCCGCCACACTCCGGACACCGGTACGACTTGGCTGATACATCCTGGGACGTTGCCATTACTGAGATACCTGTCGTGCAGCCACATGAATGCTGTTATGATATTGACAATACAATATAAGGGCGATTAAACAGGTGGGAGCGCAAGCGCCGACGGGATATTGCCCGTCGCGACCGGGTCCGGGGTCGCCGGCCCTGTGTGTGACTCTCGGGGCGCTGTACCACCGGTAACGGGACACGTCGGACGCGACCGGCCACTCGGTACCGCCCGGGCGGCGCGCTGGCGGCCGTGACAGCCCGGCGTCTACATCTCGACGACGGCACCGCAGTCGGGGCACTCCAGGGTCACGCCACTCTCGTCGACGACGGCTGTGTGGTAGTCGGCGCCACACGCCTCGCAGGGCAGCGCCGAGCGTGTCTCGCCGGCGTCCTGCGGTGCGCCCATCGCGACCGCCCGGACGTGGCCGTCACTCTCGTTTTTGCCCTCCTGGTACTCGCCGGGGGCGAACCGGACCACCTCGTCGGCCCCCACTTCGACCGCGCCGTCCATCGTCTCGAAGGTGGCCGTTCCCTCGATAACGTAGAAGACCTCCTCCTGGTTCATGTGGGTGTGGAGGCCGCCGGAGAAGGAGTCCCCGGGTTCGAGTTCGTAGTAGTTCATCGCCATGTCGCCCAGGCTCAGCGGCGCGGTGGCGTGTTTCTGGACGGCGGCGACGCGTGGGTCGTTGTCGAGGTCGTCGATAGACACCTTCTCCATGTCGGTGTGCTCGGAGGCAACCCTGTTATGTCTTGGCAAAGCGGCCACCCTCCCCGAGACGCGGGATGGCCGGGTCTAGCCGGGCATCGGACAGAGGCTCGCGGTAAAGACCGCGACCGCCTCGGTGTCGTTGCGCGCCCCGTGCGGGACGCCGCGGCCGTGGTGAACGACGCCGGGGGCCTCGATGACCGCCTCCTCGCCGTCCTGGAGGACCGTCACGGCCCCCTCGACGACGTGGAAGACGTTCGTCGAGTCGGGGTGGTCGTGGGGGTCGAGCTCCGCGCCAGGCCCGAGCGCGAAGGCCTTCACCAGCACGTCCTCGGAGACGACGCATTCCGCGTCGACCACCTCGCCCGGGTCGGGGTCGAGGCTGAGGTCCTGGTAGCTGTCCATGTCGCCCTGTCGACCGGCTGGCACTTAGCGGTTTGCACAGCCGAGGGCGGTGGTCACGCCGGGGTTTATCTCCGACCGGCTCTCCCCTACTCTATGGCCGAGATCCAGCTGGTCCGAAACGCCACGCTCCTGGTCGAGGTTGGCGGGACGACGCTCCTCGTCGACCCCATGTTGAGCGAGCCGGGAGCGATTCCGCCGATCCCCAACTCGCCGAACGACCGCGAGAATCCGCTCGTTCCCGCCCCCGACGTCGGGCTGGCGCACGACGCCGTCCTCGTCACCCACCGCCACCGCGACCACTTCGACGACGCGGCCGCCGACCGGTTGGCCGCCGACGACCCGGTCCTCTGCCAGCCGGCCGAGGCAGCCGCCTTCCGCGAGGACGGGTTCGAGGACGTCCGCCCGGTCGCCGACACCCGTACCTACGCGGGTGTCGAGATTACCCGGACACCCGCCCGACACGGCCACGGCGACCTCGCCGAGCGGATGGCCCCGGTCTCCGGGTTCGTCCTCGAGGGCGAGCAGTGCCTGTACCTCGCCGGCGACACCGTCTGGTACGACGCCGTCCCGGAGACGCTGGACCGGCACAACCCCGATGCCGTCGTGGTCAACGCCGGTGCCGCCGAGTTTGTCGAGGGCGAGCCAATCACGATGGACGCCGCCGACGTCCGCCGGGTACGTGCACACGTCGACGACGACGTGCCCGTGATTGCCGACCACATGGAGGCGATCAACCACTGTCTGCTCACCCGCGAGGAGCTCCGGGCCGCTGTCGACGGTGTGACCGTCCCCGAGGACGGGGAGACCGTCAGCGTCTGACGCGCCCGGCGAGTCTGTGGCCGGACACCCAGGAAGCATTTACTCGTGCCCGCCAGACGGGCGGACATGCGACGACGCGAGTTCCTCGCGCTGTCGGGTACGCTGGGGCTGGCTGGCTGTGCCGGCCCGGCCGGGACGCGCACGCTCCCGACACCACTCACTGACGACCCCGGCCCACCCCCAGAGACGAGTTACCGGCTCGGCGAGGAAGCCACGGTTGGGTCGACTGCCGTCGCCGCTCTGGACGTGACCGTCCGGCGCTCGGACCACTACCGCACCGTGTCGGGGGCGCTCGACATCTACGCCCCCCCGGACAGCCGTCTCGTCCCCGTCAGGGCCACCGCTCAGGGTGAGCAGCGCCCGCCGCTGTCGGCCTTTGGACTCCGAGTCGGGGGGACGACATACCCGGCACAGTCGTCAGTCGAGGGGCGCCCGCTCTCGGCGGTGCTCAGCCGGTACGAGCCGTACGACCCGGACGCCGAACCGGACCTCAACGGCCGGGTACTGCTGTTTGAGGTGCCGGCCGAGAGTACGGGCGAGACGGCCGCGGTCGTCTGGACACCCGTCGACGGGGCGCCGGCCTACTGGCCGCTCCGCGACCAGCAGCGGACAGCCCTCCGGCGCCCCCTTCCGCCGCTGACTGTCGAGAGGTTTGTGACACCGGACACCGTGGCCGCGGACGCCAACCCGACGGCGACCCTCCGCGCACAAAACAGCGGGACCGTCGACGGAACGCTCCGTGCGGCGCTGAACTACGCGGGAGCGGTCGACGCCGCCGAGACCCTCTCGGTGCCGGTCCCCGCAGGGGAGGCGGTGAGGAGGGAGTACACCCTCCCCTGGAGCGGGCGGCGCCTCGAGGTCGAACTCGCCTGGGCGGGTCCGCACGAACAGCGGACGGTCGAACCGGAGGGCGGGTAGCGGGCACAGACGGGCCCGGCCCCGCCGGCCCTCGCAAAACCGACACACCGAAGTAGGCCACCGGGGAAGGCCGGTGTATGGCAGACGACCACGACGAGGACCGGCCGGCCTACGACCCCGGTGTACCGACCCCGCCGGAGCGCGAGCCACCGCTCCGGTCGACGGCCCCGCAGGGCGGATTTACGATGCGCCAGGTCGGGTTCGGCGCCCTGGTTACGCTCGTCGGACTGCTGGTCACCTTCGGCCTGCCGCTGCTCCTCTGAGCGAGATGGGAAGGTTAAAGAGCGAAACAGCGCTACGACCGATCGCGCCCGGGTGGCTTAGCTGGACATAGCGCCGCACTCATAGGGTTCTCACACACGCGGCACGCGTCCCCCGAGGGTCGTCCTCGGACCTGGGATATGCGGAGACCGAGGGTTCGGAGCCCTCCCCGGGCATACCTATCCGTCGCGAACGCCGGTGAGCGACCGCTCCCTGTGTGCGCTCCGGTGGGCGGAGAACCCGGGAGCGTGAACGCGGCCAGACGAAGTCCGGCCGTTGTTCGGAGCCCTCGCCGGGCAC
>CAZQZE010000048.1:0-12657 GCA_964597715.1 uncultured Halobacteriales archaeon | reverse complement strand
CGGCCACCCGATGTAGCCGTCACCGCCAGTGACGATGATGCTCATAGTTACTCACATCGTGAGTAAACGACTGGCGGTAAGTATCTTCTGGGAGCGGACGCTGGCGGCGGGAAGGGTGGGTGGTGTCACCGGAGGGGGGCTGTGCCGGGGTTCAAAAATCCTCGAGGGAAGCCTGGTCACGGGCCGCCAGGACGTCCCGGCTGGTCTGCCAGGTTTCGCGGGCACAGGCCGGCAGGGAGCCGTGCTCGTCGACGTAGCTCCGGAGGAAGCTGCGGGTCGTCGGGTCGCTGGGGTAGCCGCTGCCGACCGCGCCGTAGGCTGCGGTCAGGTCGGCGACGTGGGCCTCGCGGGCGGACTTGGCGACGATACTGGCCGCACCGACGATGGCATAGGTCTCGTCGGCGCCGTGTTCGGCCTGGACGGTCGGCGGGGCGCGCCCCTCGACGCGGCGCTCGAACCGGCGGGCGTCGGTGTCGCCGGCGTCGACGACAGTTTCGTCGTCCGGCGTAGCTGCGTCTGCGAGCGCCTCCGCGTGGGCGGCGACGGTCAGTTCGTTCATATCTGTCTCGGGGTCGTCGACCCGGTCGACGGTCACCTCGGCGACGGCGACCGTATCGGCGGCCGCCCGGACCGCACTGGCCAGCCGCTCGCGGCGCTGGGCGGGGATGCCCTTCGAGTCGCCGACCCCCTCGGGGAGGTCCTCGGGGTCGGCCCGAACCGCTGCCGCGAACATCGAGCCCAGCACCGGCCCCTTCCCGGCCTCGTCGACGCCGACGCGCATGGCTGGCGGTCAGCCGCGGGGGAAAAAAGCCTTGCGAGCGGGTGACCACCGGCAGTCAGAGCAGATAGTCGCCGGCCTCGAACGGTTCGTCCTCGCCCTCGACGGCGAGCACGTCCAGCGCGGTCACCGTCACCTCGATACCGAGCAGGGTGGCGAGGCTGGGTTCGGTCCGGCCCTCGTCACCGTGGGCCAGTTCCTTCACGTAGAGGCCGCCCTCGCCGTGGACCTCGAGTGTCGCACCGTGCCCGCCGGCGTCGAGGTCGCCGTCGATGGCGTAGACCTCCCGGGTCCGGGTCTTTGTGGCCCGCCGGTGGTCGACGCGCCGGGGCGTCTCCTGGCTGATGATTGCGCCGTCCAGGTCCCGGAGTGCGCCCTCGAAACTGGCGCGGTCGACCGGGGCATCGAGGGTTACCTCCAGCCGATAGGTCTTGCTCGCGGGGTGTTCCTTTACCCGCTCGACCATCCTGTGGGTGGCCGGCCGGAGCCCCTCGACCTCCACCGTCCCGTCGGCAAAGTCGTTGACCTCGGTTTCGAGTGCGTCGGTGTCGACGTCCCGGCGACGTGGCTCGTCGACCTCGACGACAAAGGGGCGACCGGTGCCGAGCATCCGCGCGTCGACGTCCTCCCGTCCGGCGCCGTGAAAGGTAGCGTCGGTCCCGTCCATCGCCTCCTGGACGACCGGCGCCGTCAGTTGCTCGACACTCTCGTCGTAGCGGTAGCCCGTCCCGTCACAGCCGGGGCAGACCGCGTCGCGCTGGCGGCCGGTCCCGTTACACTCCCGGCAGGGCCACTCGGTCTGTGGGATCTCCCGCTCGAGTTTTCGGTAGCGGCCGTAGACGAACGCGGAGTTGACCCGGGCTTCGACCTCGTCGGTCGCGAGGTCACAGGTGAGCATGACGTGGGGGCGCTCGAAGTCGACCTCGGTCCCCGTCTCGGCGCCGAGACGCTTGCCGACCTCGCGGTTGAACGCCGACTTGAGGAGTTCGCCGGCCTCGGGGGCCAACCCGACATCGGCCCGGAGTAGACGGTCGTTTTCCTCGAGTAGCGGCGGGGCGCGACAGCCCACCTGGTAGGTGTCGAAGTCGTAGCCCCGGACCGCGGCGGCGGCGGTCCGGGCCCACCAGTCATACCGCGCACACTCACCCTCACAGACCCAGCAGTCCTCGTCAGGGGCGAACTCCTCGTCGTCGGCGAGCGCAACGGCGACCCGGAGGCTGTGGCCGCGGTCCCGGTTCGTGAGCCCGAAACTCCGGTCGGCGACCAGCCGGCCCAGACAGGGGTCACAGAGCGGCCCCGTCGCCAGCGCGTCACGCGCGACCGACAGTACGTCCATACAGTCGATGGGCGGGGCCCGGACAACACCCTTTCGGAGGCCGGCGACCGCCCCAGCCATCAACGCTTATTGAGGCCCCCGGCCAAGTCCGCGTATGCTCCATAGCCAGGGCCCGCTGCTCACGCTGGACGTTACGGACCGCTCGACCTCCGAAACCGAGATCGAGGACGAACAGCAGCGGTATATCGGTGGCCGGGGGCTCGGCACCCGACTCGCCCACGAGCGGGTGCCCTTCGACGCCGACCCGCTGGGGGCCGACAACCGGCTCTACTTCACCACGGGGCCGCTGCAGGTCTCGAACATGAGCTTTACCGGCCGGATGAACTGTACCGGTGTCTCGCCGCTGACCGACGGGTTGCTCTCCTCGAACGCCGGCGGGTTCATGTCCCGGCACTTCGCCGACACCGGCTACGGCGCGGTCGAGGTCGCGGGCGCGAGCGACGACCTGCTAGTCGTCCACGTCCGGGACGACGGGGTCACCTTCGAGGCGGTGCCCGACCTCGCCGAGGCGACAGTCCCGGAGACGACCGCCTACCTCGAGGCGGAACACGGTATCGACCCGGACCAGACCGCGGTCGTGGGGCCGGCCGGCGAGAACGGCGTCCGGTTTGCCTCCATCATGACCACCGAGGACCGCGCCTTTGGTCGCGGGGGCCTGGGTGCGGCACTGGGCGCGAAGGGGGTAAAGGCACTCACCTTCGGCGGCGATTCCGCGCCCGAGGTCGAGGCTGGCGCGACCCAACAGGAGATCCACCGCGAGGCCGCCACCGACGACCACATCATGAAACGCCAGGGGACGGTGTCGGTGATGGACCTGGCAAACGAGATGAACGGCCTCCCCACCCGCTACTTCGCCGACCAGCAGTTCGAGGGTGTCGAGGGGATCAACGGCGCGGCCGTCGAGGACAAAAAGTACAAGAAGGGGACCTGCTCGGCGTGTGCCTTTGCCTGCAAGCTCCCCACGAAGGACGAGGCGGCTGGCGTCGAGACCGAGGGGCCGGAGTTCGAGGTGGCGATGGCCTTTGGCTCCAACTCCGGGGTCGACGACATCGTCGAGGTGATGAAGTCGAACGAGCAGTGTGACAGCTACGGGCTGGACGCCATCTCCGCCGGCAACACGGTCGCGGCCTACCTCGCCAGCGAGGACGAGTTCGGCAACGAGGAGCTAATTCACGACCTCCTCGACAGGATCGCCCACCGGGAGGGTGTCGGCGACCTGCTCGCGGAGGGGATCGACCGCGCTCACGACGAACTCGGCGTGGAGAACTGGTCGGTGAAGGGCATGGACTTTGCCGCCCACGAGGGGCGGGTGCTCAACGGCCAGGGGCTCTCGTATGCGGTCTCGAACCGCGGCGCCGACCACATGTACGCGACGTTTTACTCGGTGGAGTACCCGCTGGTCCCCGCCGACCAGGCACTCGAGCCCGAGGGCACCCTCGGGAAGGCCGAGCGGGTCGCCCACCGGGAGGACCTGATGGCGCTGAACGACTCCGGCGTGGTCTGTAAGTTCTCCCGGGACTACATGAGCCCCGAGCGCTACGCCAGCCTCTTCGAGGCCGACTTCGAGGACCTGCTCGCGGTGGGTCGGCGCACCGTCACCCTGGAGCGACAGTTCAACAACGAGCGTGGCTTCGACCGCGACGACGACCGGGGGCTGCCCTACGACCTGCCCGACTTCGAGCAGGCACTCGACGAGTACTACGACCATCGGGGCTGGGACGACGGGGTCGTCCCCGAGACCGCCCTGCCCGAGGACGTGGCTGCGGGCGGTGTGGGACAGGCGGCCGGCGACTGAGCGCGCCCGAACGGCCGGGCCGGCCGACACCCGCGAACCGACCCGCTTTTCCACCCGGAGGGCGCCGCCACCCACATGGAGTGGCTGGTCGCGCTGGTCGTCGGCCTCGTCCAGGGGTTGCTGGAGTGGGTGCCGGTCTCCAGCGAGGGCGCCGTTGCGCTCGCACTCACCGCACTCGACGCCGCCCCCGACACCGCGACCCGCTTTGCGCTGGTGTTGCACGCCGGCACCGCGCTGGCCGCGACGGCGTACTACCGGGGGACACTCCTCGACCTCCTCCGGCAACTCCCGGCGTGGCGTCCCGGGTCGGCGTGGACCGAGCGCGCGGACCTCTCCTTCTACGTGCTGGCGACGCTGTCCTCGGGGGTGACCGGTGTCGCGGGCTACGTGACCCTGCGGGAGGTGACAGACGCCGTCGCCGGAGGGGCCTTTGTCGCACTTATCGGTGTCCTACTGCTGGGTACCGGGCTCCTGATGTACACCGCCGAGTCCCGCTCGCGGGAGTTCCGCGAGCGGCCGGGGCCGCTGGACGCCGTGCTCGTCGGGGCGCTACAGGGGGTTGCGGTGCTGCCGGGTGTCTCCCGGTCGGGGACGACCGTGAGCGCGCTGTTGCTCCGTGGCCACGACGGGCCCGCCTCGCTGGAACTGTCCTTCGTGCTCTCGATTCCTGCCGCGGCGGGGGCCGGGGTCATCGCCGTCGCCGACACCGGCTTTGCGGTCGCGCCCACGAACGCGGCGCTTGCGCTGGCGGTCAGCGCGGTCGTCGGCTACCTCACCGTTGACGCGCTGACGCGACTGGTCGCGCGGGTCGCCTTCTGGCGGGTCTGTGTCGGGTTCGGCGCACTCGCGGTAGTCGGGGGCGGTCTGCTGGTGGTCTGAGCCCCTGTCAGGGGGGTGAACAGCCGAAACGGACTTATCCCCCACGTAGCAAGTATGGTATGCACCGCCAGGGTGCGCTGTGGGGGCGCTTTGCCGTCTCCCGGCATTTTATATCAGGGCCTTACTCGCCCGGAATGAGGACCGTACCGCAACCGAGTCACGAGCAGGTCTCCGGCCGGGTGTTGACGGTCCGGGCCCAGACACCTACACGGCAGTGTGCCTGCGGCCGACCGGGAGGGTAGGGGGTGCCAGTCGACAGACAGGTCCGGCTATCGAGCGTGACAGAGCTATGCGGCCGACGACCGTCAGGGGGGAGGACAGGCCGGCGCGAGCCGGCTGCCGGGTGGTGTGAGATAATCCGACGGTACGGCCGTATAAGACCCTGCTACGGCCGTGAACGGTCACTGTGGCTTATATCAGTCTCGGGCGTAACTACTATTGCCGCCTTCCGGGCGGCCATCCCCCCTCACCCGTGCCTCTGCCTTTTGGACCGACCGTGTGACGGCCACCCGAGCCGAGACCGGCCGTCGCAATATACCACGGGTGTCGGGTAGCCACAGCTCGGGCAAAATCGCACAACAGCGAGCGGATATGTCGGGAGAGATACCGCGCAATACTGCGAGGCCCAGAAGCTTGATATTGACTGCCCGATAGCTCCCCGTATGAGTGTACGGACAGCGGTCGTGCTGGCAGCCGGCGAGGGAACGCGGCTCCGCCCGCTGACGCGGAACCGTCCCAAGCCGATGTTGCCGGCCGCGAACCGCCCCATCCTCGAACACGTCTGTGACGCCCTGGTCGAGGCCGGGATCGACCGGCTCGCCCTCGTCGTCGGCTACCGCCGTGAGCGCGTCCAGGAGCACTTTGGGCCCTCCTACCGCGGCGTGCCGGTCGAGTACGTCGTCCAGGACAAGCAGCTCGGCAGCGGTCACGCCCTCCTGCAGGCACAGGGGACCGTCGACGGGTCGCTGCTGGTCGTCAACGGGGACCGGCTGATCGCCGCCGAGTCCGTCGCCGCGGTCCGGGACGCCTTCGCCGAGGACGACGCCCGCGCGGCGCTTGCGGTTATCGAGCGCGCCGACGCCAGCCAGTACGGCGCGGTCCGGCTGCGGGGCCGGGACATCGAGCGGATCGTCGAGAAGCCCGACAGCGACGAGTTCCGGCTGATCAACGCCGGGATCTACGCCTTCGACGCCTCGGTGTTCGAGGCCATCGAGGCAACCCCGCGGACCGACGGGGAGCTCGCGCTGACCGACACCATCGCCCGGTTGGTCGACGCCGAGCGGGTGCGTGGGGTCCGGACCGAGGGGCTGTGGGTCGACGCCACCTACCCCTGGGACCTGCTCGAGGTGGCGAGTGAGGTGCTCGCGCGCGGCCGGGCCGCCGGCCCCGACCGGACCGACGGCGGGCTCGAGCGCGCGGGGAGCGTGGAGGAGCGTGCCGACGGTGTCTGGGTCGACCCGAGCGCACGGGTGGCCGAGGCGGCGACGCTACGGCCGCCGGTCGTAGTGGGGGCCGACTGCGAACTCGCGCCGAGTGCGGTCGTCGGGCCGGACGCCGCGCTCGGCCGGAACGTCACCGTCGGCGCGAACGCCACCGTCGAGCGGGCGGTGCTGGACGCCGACACACGGGTCGGGGCCGGGTCGACACTGCTCGACGCCGTCGCCGGTCAGGGCGTCCGGCTGGGTGCTGTCACGGCCGTCACCGGGGGTCCGGGTGACGTTCGTGTCGGCCGAGAGGTCTACGAGGACCAGCGACTCGGCGCGGTGCTGGCCGACCGGGTACGGGCCCGCGGCGGCGTGAGTTTCGCGCCGGGGACGCTCGTCGGCCCGGAGGCGACCATCGCCACGGGCGCTCACGTCGAGGGAACCGTCCCCGGGGGCGCGGAGGTGGTCCGCTGATGTGCGGGATTATCGGCTGTGTCGGCCGTGAGGAGACCCTGGACACGCTCGTCCACGGCCTGAGCAAACTGGAGTACCGCGGCTACGACTCCGCCGGCGTTGCACTCTCCGAGGCGGGTACCGGCGACGACGAGGGGAGTCTCGACGTCGTCAAGTGCGCGGGGAAGGTCGACGAACTCCGGGGCGCACTCGAGGGCCGCGGGACGTCGGGGCCGGTCGGGATTGGTCACACCCGCTGGAGCACGCACGGCCCGCCGACCGACGCCAACGCTCACCCCCACGTCGACTGCACGGGTCGCGTTGCCGCCGTCCACAACGGGATCATCGAGAACTACCAAGCGCTTCGGGACGAACTCTCGACCGGCGGCCACGACTTTCGCTCGGACACCGACACCGAGGTTATCCCCCATCTCGTCGAGGCCGGCCTGCGCGACGGGCTCGACCCCGAGGCCGCAGTCCGGGAGACAGTCAGTCGCTTAGAGGGGAGCTACGCGGTTGCGGTCGTCGTCGCCGGCGAGGAGACGGTCTTTGTGGCCCGGAACGACTCGCCGCTGGTGTTGGGAATCGACGACGACGCCACCTACCTGGCGAGTGACGTCCCCGCGTTCAGGGACTTTACCGACCGCGTCGTCTACCTCGCCGACGGGGAGTTCGCCCGGCTAGACGCCGCAGGCTGGACGGTGACCGACCGCGAGGGTGCGGTCGTCGACAAATCCGTCGAGACCGTCGACTGGGACCCCGAGGAGACCGGCAAGAGCGGCTACGACCACTTCATGCTCAAGGAGATCCACGAACAGCCCCGCGCGCTCCGGCAGTGTCTCCGGGGCCGGGTGGACGAACTCGGCGGGACGGTCGATATCGGCGACCTGGGTGACCTCTCGCCGACCGGCGTCCAGTTCGTCGCCGCGGGCACCTCCTACCACGCCGCGCTGTACGCCGCCGGACTGTTCCGGGCGGCTGGTGTGCCGGCCCAGGCCTTCCTCGCCAGCGAGTACGCCACCTCGATCCCCCCTATCGGGGACGCGCTCGTGGTCGGGGTGACCCAGAGCGGGGAGACCGCCGACACGCTCTCGGCGATGCGGGAGGCCAGCCGCCGGGGTGCACGCACGCTGGCTGTCACCAACACCGTCGGCTCGACCGCGGCCCGCGAGGCCGACCACACCCTGTACATCCGGGCCGGCCCGGAGATCGGTGTCGCCGCGACAAAGACCTTCGCCTCGCAGCTGGCGGCGCTGAATCTCCTCTCGCTCGCGACCGCCGAATCCGGCGGCCGGGACGCGGTGGCCGCGCTCCGTGACCTGCCCGGTGACGTCCAGACGCTGTTGAACGACTCCGACGCCGAGCGGGTGGCCGCCGAGTTCGTCGACGCCGGCGCCTACTTCTTTATCGGCCGGGGCTACCACTACCCGGTCGCGCTGGAGGGTGCGCTGAAGATGAAGGAGATCACCTACAAACACGCCGAGGGCTTTGCCGCCGGGGAGTTGAAACACGGGACGCTCGCCTTGGTGACCGAGGACACGCCGGTGTTCGCGGTCGTCACCGGCGACGACGAGGCCGCCACCAAGACCGTGGGCAACGTCAAGGAGGTCGAGGCCCGCGACGCGCCCGTCGTCGCCGTGACCGACGGGCAAAACGACGCCGAACGCTACGCCGACCACGTCCTCCGGGTGCTCGAGACACACCCGCGGGCCGCCGCGGTGCTGGCGAACGTCCAGTTGCAACTCGCGGCCTACCACGTCGCGAACGAACTCGGCCGCTCGATAGACAAGCCGCGGAACCTGGCCAAGAGCGTGACGGTGGAGTAGTCGGTAAAAAGCGTACGATAGAATCACCCCACATCGATTCGCTACGCACCCGGGGCCGGATGGTTGACTGGTCGGCAGTGACGGTGAGACGCTACAGGTACTGGATCGACAAATCGTCATCAGATCGGTTCTGTAAGTGTTTGTCCACAGCTTTCACGACGTCACCGACCTGTCGACCGGCCTGTTGCACATATATTAGTCCTCTGTGTTCTAGTCCCTGGCCTTCGACGAGGGAAAGGAAATCGTCGTCGAACGTCAGCAAAAGCCAGTCGTTCTCGACTGCGTATCGCAACTGCTCGCGGTCGGCGTCGCCGAGAGTCCCCTCGCTTCTCGCCGTATGAACCGTCCACCCGCGTCGGCGGAGTCCGTCGGCGACGGGAATCCAGATACTCTCGTCACAGTACAGCGGTCTCGTCATGCAGAAGCCGATTCCGACGGGTGCGAGCGGAAGTCCTCGATGTGGTCGTAATAGTATGCGAGTGCCCGATGTACGTCACCGAGACTGAGGTCGGGATACAGTTGCGTGATCTCGTCCGGGTCGTATCCGCTGTGTTCGTACGCCGAGGCGATATCCGCGACGCGGATCCCAGTCCCTTCGACCGTCGGCGCACCGTCGCTGTGGTCGGGGTCCCGGATGATTCCCATACCCTCAGTTGCGTGTGCACTGTCTTGAAACACGCGGTCAGGGGAGTTCTGTATCGTTCTTTAGAACGGGGCCAGGTACGCTGATTTGATACGTACGTCCGCGAGCAGTCGCATCGATCAGGCTTCTTCTGAAGGCACGTCGCGCTCGCGCTGGTTACGGAGCGTTCGCGAGGTACGACGGAGTTCGTCGGCGCGTTCCTCGTGTTCGGCTTCCAGCGTCTGCATCTCCTCGGGGTTGTCGTAATAGTACGAGAGCGCGGCGAAGACGGCAGCAGGGTCGAGGTCGTATTCAGCGGCGACGGCGAACGCCTCTTCCCTGCCGTCGACCACTCGCCGCTTGACGTCGAGGACTGTGATGCGCGTCCCTTCGATCCGGGGGTCACCCGACCGGACGTCGTCGTCCCGAACGATATCGACCATATGAGACTGTTTTTCGTCAACGCGCTTACTCCTGTGGTCGAGAGGGTCGGGTTGCTCACACTGGCACCGAGGACGCGTCGGTGTTCGCAGGCGACCGTCGGCGATGGCGAAGCTGTCGCGAAGACAGTCAGCAAAATCAACGAGGTCGAACCCCGGGACACACTGCTCGTCGCGGTCATCGATGGCTGGAGCGACGTCGAACGCTACGCAGACCACGTCCTCAGAGTACCTGAGGGTCACCCCCAGAGGTCGCTCCGTACGGCGCCGGGATCGACCCCCGCGTTCACGTCGCCGTCCACCGCGTACGTCGAAAGTGAATCGGTCATTTCGACGACCTGTCGTCCCGCTCGCGACGGTCGGACGGTTGGGGCGGCGACAGCAATGCCACCGCCAGTTCGTAGATCTTCGTCCGAGTCAAGTCGTCGGCAGAGAGCGTCACCCGCGTCCCCGCAAGCGCGAGACTCGCCGCGACCAGCCGGATCCCCATCGCGGACCGGGACGACGACCCGAGGGCGACGAGCACCAGCAGGTTCGCCAGCACCGCCGCGAGAGCGAGGACACTGACCACCTGGACCGGTCGGGCGACGAACCGTTCGGAGAGTCGGTCCGCGATGGCCCCCGTCTGTGCCCGGTCCCAGTGTCGGACGAGCGGGCCGACGAGTCGGTCGAGCGATCCGAGCACCGGACCGACGACCATCGTTTCCCGGAGGTCGACCACGACGACGTCGGATTCGGGTTCCGTCGTGAGCCACCGGTATAGCCACGACTGCCGGGTCGTTCGCTCGCCCCACCGCACCGTCTCAGCGAGTCGGCTCCGGCGTCCGACGGCGACCGTTTCGTCGGCAACCTCTCGCAGATAGTGTGTGACCAGTGACGACGCGAGCGCCGCGCGACCGTGTCGCCGGAGGTCCGACAGGAACGTGACCACCACGGAGTTTTGGACGCTCATGTCGCGTCGAGTTCGACGACGGTCGTGCGGACCGTCGTCGTTCCGAGGTCGAGTATCACCTCGTTACCCTCCTGGAGGATACGACCCTTGAATCGGACCCCGGATTCGAGTTCGCGGACCTGCAACTCGACGGTGAGTGTCACGTCTTTGTTGACCGGGTGTTCGCGTTCGAAGATGTCACCGGACTCGCTCGTGAGCGTGATCACGGCGGGTTCGACCTGTACGTCCAGCACTCGGGCGACCGTCTCGTCGCCGCTCGTCTCGGTGAGCCCTTCCTCGACACTGTCGGCTCGCTCGGGTGGGACGTTCGCCATCTGGAGCGTGACGGTTCGCTCCGCCGTCTCGCCCGACTCGGTCAGTGTGCCGACTCTGACGATCTCGCCCTGGAATTCGTAGGACGGGGTCCGGAACGGGAGCGTCGTCCCCTCACGGAGCGGCCGGTTCGCGCCGAAGCGGAGTTCGTCGCTGTACCCGAGCGCCTCGACCGACAGACCGACGTAGACGCGCTTGCGGTCCGGGTCGTCGGTCCCGTACACCGCGACGCTCTCGACCGTGGCGACCGGTTCGTCCGCGACCGTGTACGCGACTCCCTCTTCGAGTCGGTCGGCGACGCTCACGTCGACGACGTCCGTCACGACGACGTCTCTCGTCGTCGTCTGGAGGTCCGCGGTCCCGTCCCGGACGATCTCACCGGCGAACTCGTAGCTGGTTGCCCGGAACGAGATCGTGGCCCCCTGCTGGAGCGTCCGCGGGCCGAACCGGGGTCGCTCGCCGTATCCCAGCGTCGTCGTCGACAGCCCGACGTACACTCGCTTTTGATCCGGATTGCCAGTGTCGTAGACGGCCAGGTCCTCGATCGTCGCGACCGGCTGGCCGGCGACCTCGTAGGCGTCCCCGACGGCCAACGCATTCGCTGTCGCGGGGTCGACGACGTCGGTCACGATCACCTCGTTCGTCTCCCGGTCGAATCCGGATCCGACGCGTTCGACCGTCCAGTTGTACTGGTTGCCAGCGACGGGAACCGAGAGCGTGTTACCGACCTCGACCGGTGTGTCGCCGAACTGTACACCCTCTCCGTTCGCGAGCGTTTCGAGATCCGCGAAGAGATACAGTGTCCGCCTGTCTAGGGTCCCGGCGTCGTACACTGCGACGTCTCGGACCGACCCGACGGGTTCGTCCCCGACTGATATGTCGTCGCCGGTTTCGACGGTGCGTGCGACGTCGTCGGAGACGGTCGTTCGGAGCACGACCGAACTGTTCCCGGTCGGGAGAGTCCTGTCGGTCCCGACCGCGCTCACGGTCCCGTTGACGACGTACGTGTCGTTTTGGAACGTCAGTTGGCGTCCCAGCCGGAGCGGTTCGCCGCCAAGCGTGAACTGTCCTCCCTCCACCGGTTCGCGTCCGGTCACCGCGACGCGAACGACGAGACGGGAGCCGTCGTCTGCCGTCGTCAGGTGCGTATCGGTGATCGTCATGTTCCCGAACTCGTCTTCGAGTGTGGCGGTGTCGCCGACCACAAGCCGTTCGACGATGAACTCGGGTTGTGTTCCGAGATCCAGCGTGACGTGTCGGGTCTCCGTCTCGGTGGATTCGCCGCTGGCGACGAGCGCTATCCCCGCGAGCGCGACCGCGAACACGAGGAGGACGACGAGTGCGTCGACGATGTTGACCGCCCCGAGCAGCCGACCCTCCTCGTCGATGATCTCCATGTCGTCTCATCGCTACACCAGTGCGTGTAAAGTGGTTTCGTTTGGCTGACGACCAGGTCGTCTACTTCGGTGAGCTCGCGAGCGGATCCCTGCCATCGTGACGACAAGATATTTGTACCTGCGTAGTTACTCACTATCTGAGTAACTATGACCGTACTCGTCACAGGGGGCGACGGCTACATCGGGTGGCCGACCGCCCTCAGGATCGCAGACAGGACCGACGACCGCGTGGTTATCGCCGACAACTTCGCCCGCCGCGAGTGGGTCGAGAACGTCGGGTCGACCAGTGCGGTCCCCATCGCGGGCATCGACGAGCGGGTCGCGGCCGCCGAGGACGTTCACGGGCTGGGGAACCTCTCCTTTGTCGAGGGCGACCTCGCCGAGAAGCCCTTCGTCGACGAACTCCTCTCGGTCCACGAACCCGACACCGTGGTCCACGCCGC
>CAZQZE010000047.1:0-12657 GCA_964597715.1 uncultured Halobacteriales archaeon | reverse complement strand
CAGACGATGCACGACAAGGGGCTGACGACGACTATCGACTGGAAGGACAAGGACGCGTACGGCCGGTCTATCTCCTCGAAAAAACGAAGCCAGATGCACCGACTCCGAAAGTGGCAGGAGCGGATCCGGACAAAGGACGCCGGCGAACGGAATCTCCAGTTTGCCCTCTCCGAGATCGACCGGATGGCATCCGCACTCGGTGTTCCGCGGTCCGTCCGGGAGGTCGCCTCCGTCATCTACCGGCGCGCACTCGACGAGGACCTCATCCGGGGTCGCTCGATCGAGGGTGTCGCCACCTCCGCGCTGTACGCCGCCTGTCGAAAGGAGGGGATCCCTCGCAGCCTCGAAGAGATCTCCGACGTCTCCCGCGTCGAGCGCAAGGAGATCGGGCGCACCTACCGCTATATCTCCCAGGAGCTGGGCCTGGAGATGGAACCGGTCGACCCGAAGAAGTACGTCCCCCGGTTCTGTTCGGAACTCGAACTCTCCGAGGAGGTCCAGACAAAGGCAAACGACATCATCGAGACGACCGCCGAGGAGGGGTTGCTGTCGGGCAAGTCACCGACCGGCTACGCCGCGGCCGCCATCTACGCTGCCTCGCTGCTGTGTAACGAGAAGAAAACCCAGCGCGAGGTTGCCGATGTCGCCCAGGTGACGGAGGTCACGATCCGGAACCGCTACCAGGAGCAGATCGAGGCGATGGGCATCCACAGCTGAGCCCACAGGCCGCTCCGCCACACATTTACAAGCGATCCCGCGACCAGTCACGGCTATGTGACCGTCACTGCGGGGCGGCCACGCGGCTGTGCGACACACCGCCTCGCAGGTAGCCGTGTCGCCTGTTCGCCACACACCCGCCGAACACGCCACCGACCGTGGGGTCAGATTCATGACTGACACCCACGTAACCCCGGTAGATGCGACTCGGGGAGTTCATCGAGGACTTCGAACGCGATGAGGCCGCCGAGCGCCGGCGACTGGCCCGCGAGAGGTCCTACGAGGTCACCGACTATCTCGACGATGTCGAGCGCCAGTTCCAGGAGACCGTCCAGGGTGACTCGCTGTTCGGCGCGACCGCACCCGAGATCTTCGTCGGCCGGTCGGACTACCCGAGTGTCTCGACCGGCCTCCTCTCCCCGATGGACCGGGACGCGGACGCTAAGAGCTACGCTACCGGCGGTCACTGGTACCGCGAGGGACTCGACATCAACGATGTCCTCCGGCGTCGGACGGGGTTGCTGAACTCTACCCGGTCGACGGAGGCGGATGTCACCGACCTCCAGGACGGGTTCGTGGGTGTCCAGCGCGAGGTGGCCATCGCCGACCACCCCGTCGACGTGGAGGTCGGTCTGAGCGGTGCGCCCGAGTTAGACCTGACACTCGACGACATCCAGACGCCGACTGGCCCCCGGGCCCGCGCGACCTCCGCGAACCTGACCGAGAACCCGCACGTCCCCCGACCGGTCGAAAAGACGCTTGCCGACGACGACTGGCAGGCCGAGGGTGCTATCACCTACCTCTACCGGCGGGATTTCGACGTCTACGACATCAACACGATCCTCTCTGCGGGCGCCCTCGGACAGGGGCGAAACCGCCGGCTCGTCCCGACCCGGTGGTCGATCACCGCCGTCGACGACACCGTCGGTCAGTATCTCCGCGGGCAGACCCGGTCCTCACCCACTATCGACCAGGTTCAGGTCTGGCACAACGCCTACCTCGGGAACGACTACTGGGTAATCCTGGCACCGGGCAACTGGGAGTTCGAACTCGTCGAGCTGAAAGCGCCGGGGAGTGTCTGGAACCCCGAGCCGGACGGCAACTACTACATGGCCGCCGACAGTGAGCCGTACGAAGGCCGGACCGAGTACGTCGACGAAACCGCAGGGGCGTACTACGCCACCCGGCTGGGTGTCCTCGAACACCTCGCGTCGGTCGACCGCCAGGCGACCTGTCTGGTGATCCGACACGCAAGCGACGAGTACTGGGCTCCCGTCGGCGTCTGGCAGACCCGCGAGGGGGTCAGGGACGCCTTCGGGGGCGAGCCCGCGATTGCCGAGTCCTTCCACGCCGCGGTCAGCCAACTCGCACCACGGCTACCCGTCTCTCCGGCCGCGCTCCGACGGAAGTCTGACCTCGTGGCGGGGCTCCAGTCACGGCTGACCGACTTCTGACCGGCCGGCTCACTCCTCTGTCGTCGGGACCGGCCCCGTTCCGATTGCCTCCCGGGTGGCGCTCTCGAACTCCTGTCGGGTCGCGAAGTAGGGAACCTCGACATCCTGTAGCACGGCCGCAAGCTCCCGCGGGCCGTCGGGCGTCCGGACCGTCGTGTCGCCCTCTCGCTCGATGACGGCGCTCCTCTCGATGCCGTACATCAGGCGGGCGGAGACCCGCGCCAGTGGCGCGCCCTCGACAGGGTCGCCCTCCCCGAGGCTGACGGCCGGCTCGTCCTCGTCATCGCTGTCCTCGTCTGCCATAGCTCCGGCTTCTCGACGGCAGCGATTAGTGCTTACGACTCGCGGTCCGGCGGCGTCGGACGCCCGTCTGACGGGGAGTTTTGACCGGTCGTCCCCCCATACCCAGTATGACTAGCCTGACCGACGCCTACGACGGTAGCGCCGGGGCCGTCGTCGACCGCCGGCGACGGGCCCTCGGGGCGGGCGTGTTCGTCCTCGGCGCGGCTATGGTCGTGACAGCCATTCTGGTGGCGACGACTGGGCTCGGCGACCTGTTAGGGCTCGGGACCTACGAGGCCCGCGAGCTGGCTGGCATCCTCGCCGGCGGTGGCCTCCCGGCCGTATTCATCGGTATCTTCGTCGTGTTGCCGGCGCCGGAGACGGTCCGCGCGCTCGCGGCCATCGGCGCCGGCGTTGCGCTGCTCGGTGTTGCACTCTTTGCCTCCGTCTACCCCGGTCAGTGGATCCCCATCGACCCGTGGCTGACAGTTGTGACTATCCTCGTCTACTCGCTCGGGACGCTTGCGACGTTCTGGTGTCTGTTCGTCGGGCTCGTGACATTCAAGACCCGCAACGACCCTGGCGGGACCGCGAGACTCGACGTTACAGAGGCGGGGACAGTCCGCGTCGTGAGTGACAACACCGGCCCGGGGTTGAGCGGCGTCGGACTCTCCGGGACGCCGGACGGCGGCGTCGAAACCCAAACAAACCGCGGGTCGGCGGGGGACGGCGGCAGTGTGGCCGACCCCGCGGCGGAGTCGGAGGCGGCCGAGGCGGCTAGTACCCGCGGCCGGCCCGACCGATACTGCGGGAACTGTGCCCACTTCGAGTACGTCCGGGCCGACGACGACCTCGCCCCCTACTGTGGATTCCACGACGAACTCATGGACGACATGGATGCCTGTAAGCGGTGGCGGTCAAACGACCAACCGTGAAATTAAACACCCCCGATGGATAGAAGAGGGATATGGAATTTTGCGACGAGTGCGGCTCGATGATGAAAACGGAGGACGGCCGGTGGGTGTGTGAGAGCTGTGGGTTCGAGACGTCCCGTGACGCCGAGCAGGAGGCGGCGATGACGACCACACAGGACCAGGAGGAGTCCGAGGTTGTCGATATGAGCGAGACCGACGAGGAGGCCATCGGCCCGACGACCAGCACCCGGTGTCCGGAGTGTGGTCACGACCGGGCCCGCTACGAGATGAAGCAGATCCGCGCCGCCGACGAGTCCGAGACCCGGTTTTTCACCTGCACCGAGTGTGGCCAGAAGTGGCGCGAGGACGACCACTGAATGGCCGACCCGGACTACCCGGCTGTCGAGGTTCCGGACGGCTGGGAGTTGACCGAGGAGGCTGTCGAGACACTGTTCGAACTCCCGACGATGGCGGTCCGTGGCGCGAGCCGGCGGTACGAGGACCGCGGAACGCGGGACGAACTGGCTGTGGCGACCGACCCGGTATACGACGAGACACTCCGGTTTTTTTCCGCGACACGACTCGCCTTCGACCCGGGCCTCCCGCTGGGGACGCTCCCGGCGACTGTGTTGCCCTCGGTCAGACAACAGGCCAGGCGGAGCTTCAAACGCCGACTCCGGGACCGCGGGGTGTCCCGCGTCTCGCGCGACCGGTCGGAGCGGCTCAGGGTCGACGGGTCGCGGGTCCGCGCCCGCAGTTACACCGGCACCGTCGACACACCGGACGGCCACGAACTTCCGGTCGAGGGGTGGCTCGCTGTCTGGCACGACGAGAGTTTCGTTGTCGTCACCGGCGGATACCCCGACGGGCGACTGGCGAACATCTTCGGGGTCGAGGACGCCGCCGCGGAACTCTCGGCCCCGCCTCGGCGCTATCGCGACGACTTCTTTACCCTTCTCCGCAGCGTCCGCTGAGCCCGCTACACGGGACTCACACGTTCCGGGCGAAGGTCAGATACCCGGTGTGTCCCACACCCGTCGTCGAGGGCCTCGTGCCACGCTCCTCGAACTCCATCTCCCGCTGGATCGTCTCTAAGGTCTCGACCTCACCCAACCCCGCTCGGCGCGCGGCCTCGACAGCCTCCCGGGTCGCCTCGACGAACGGCGAGTAGACCGCCAGAAAGCCCCCGTCGACGAGCAGTGACGGCGCCCGCTCGACGACTGCCGGCGCGTCCCCGGTGTCGAGTGTCACCGTCTCGAACCGGTCAAGGTCCGGCAGGTGCGCCGCCACGTCGCCGGTCCGCACGTCCACCCGGTCGGCCACGCCTGCCAGTTCCATGTTCTCGCGGGCGACCTCGGCAAAGTCCGGGTCACGCTCGTAGGTGACCACGTCCACCCCTGCGCGACCGAGCGAGGCTGCGAGTACGCCCGACCCGGTACCGGCATCCAGCACGCGGTCGCCGGCACCGACACCCGTGTGACCGAGGACGAGCCCGATATCACGGGGGAGCATCGGCGCGCCGGTCCGCTCGAGGTGGTGAAACAGGTCCGGACCCCGCAACTCGCGCGCCCGAAACTGCTCGCCGAGGTGCGTTTCGACCGTCTCGCCGACCGTGACGTCGGCTGGCACCTCGAGGACGCCCAGGTCGGTCTCTAGCCGCTCACCGGGGTCCAGCAGGTACTCGCGGTCCTCGTGGACAAAAAGCAGTGCCACGCTACTCCAGCCGCTCCACGGCGGCCGCCAGGTCGCCGTCGGCTGCCTCCAGTGCCTCGCGGGCGGTGTCCTTTCCGGCCCCGGTCCGCTGGGCGACGAGGTCGATATCCTCCTCGGGGACCCCGGTGTCACCGGCAGCCTCGGACGCTTGGTCGTCACCGTCGTCGGCGTCCGCCTCGAGGGCGCCGGCGTCCCGACGCTCCGGCGAGCCGACCACCTGGTAGGTCTCCTGGCCCTGGGCGCCCATCTTCTGGACCTCCGCATCGGTAAACACTAGTTTGCTGTCGGAGGTCGTGATCACGACCTCCTGGGCATCGATCTCCTCGATGTCGATCCCCATCTGTTCCATCATCTGCTTCATTTTGCGGGAGTCGAGCCCGCCGCCGCCTCCACCGAACATACAGGTTTGTCGGGCGGCCCCGGCAAAAAGGGCTGTGTTACGCACACTCCGCCGGCGATGTGTCCCCGACCCCCTCGCGGACGGCCACCGCCACGCCGGTCCCGAACGACCCGACCCCCGTTCCGGACAGCCGCGCCCGCCCGACAGCGAGCAGGTCGCCGGCCGTGTGCTCGACCAGTACCTCGTCGCCCGGCCGAACTCCGGTGTCCGCCTCACGGACGAACTTCGCGAAGGCGTTGCGCCCCTCTGTGACGTACGGCCGGCTCTCGTCGCCGACCACGACGCGGTACCGGGGTCGGTCAAGCGCCGTCTGAAGCCGGCGGCCGCCCGTCACACCGAGCGTGAACCGGCCGTCAGTCCCGTAGGTCGCCAGCCGGCCGGTCTCGGCGTGCAACTGGCGTGGCCGGCCGGAACTCGTGTGTGTCACCGTCACGCCGTCGGGAACCAGCGCCCGCCGTGCCCCTGGCCCGAACTGGTAGGCGGCAACGGTCCGGAGCGCGGACACCTCGTCTCTCATACGACCCGTTTCGGCCACGGTCACTAAACGCCGTCGCCGTGACACCGAGGCCCGGACCGACCTGTGCTACCGCCCGATGCCGGGTGTTCGTCACGGCTGTCGCGTTCCTCGCCGACTGCCGGGCGAGGCTGGCACGCTCAGAGCAGGAACCGGGAGGTGTCGGCGCTCATGTCGGTGACGAACCCGGCCGCCTCCCGCAGCGACTCCGCGGTCGACTCCTCGAAGCTGAACACCTCGACACGGACGCCCTCGTGTCTGAGAAACCGACACAGGCGGGCAAAGTCGCCGTCGCCGGTACACAGCGCGACCGTGTCGACGTGGGTCGCAAGCGAGACGGCGTCGAGACTCATTCCGATATCCCAGTCGGCCTTCTTTGACCCGTCGCCGAATGTGCGGATCTCCTTTATCCGGGTCTCGAAGCCGATATCCTCCAGGGCCTCGAAAAACGACTCCTCCTCGGGGGCGTCGGCCCTGATCACGTAGGCAATAGCCCGGGTGAGGTTCCGGCCATCGGTGGCCGCTTCCAGGAGGGACGCATAGTCAATATTTCGGGAGTAGAGACTCTGTGCGGTGTGATAGAGATTCTGGGAGTCAGCGAGAACCGCGACCCGCTGGCCAGAGTGTGTCGTGGACATGCGTCCGCTACTGGCGGGGCGAACAAACCTCTTGGGTCACCCGCGGGACGAACACCGCCTGTGAGGTGTGTTTAGCGACTGCGGAGCTTCTGGATACGCTTCTCGACCGGCGGGTGAGTCGCGAAGATCGTCGCCAGGATCCCCCGCTCGCCGCCGAAGATACAGAGGGCGGCAACCTCGTCGGAGAGCCCGTCGTCCTGCCTGCTCTGCTGGCGGCCACGACCACGACTGGCTTTTGCCTCCGCGCGGGCCTCCTGTTTTGCCTTTGCGCCCTGCTGGATCTTCTCCAGTGCCCGGGCCATGGCGTCGGGGTTGCCGGTGTACTTGGCGGCGTCACTGTCGGCGACGTACTCCCGGTACCGGGAGATGGCGAACACGAAGATCATCACGAGGAACTGTGCGATCGTCCCCGCGATGATCCCGATGAAGAAGTTCGCCAGTCCGCGGTTGTCACCTGCGAAGATGACGACGTACTGGACGACGATACCGACCATCGAGGCGATACCCTGGCCCAGCAGCATCATCACCACGTCACGGTTGTTGATGTGGGCGAGTTCGTGGGCGAGCACGCCCTCGAGTTCGTCGCGCTCGAGCAGGTCGATGATCTCCTGGGAGACAACGACCGTGCCCGCGCCCTTCCGGCCGACGGCAAAGGCGTTTGGCATCCCCATCTCGGCGACCATCAGCCGGGGCTTGTCGATGCCCATATCCCGGCTGAGTGACTCGACGGCCCGGTGAATATCCTGGTATCGTCTGTTCTCTGGCATGTCCTCTGCGCCGACGCTGCGCAGCGCAGCCCACTTGCCGAACTTGTACTGGAAGCCGACCAGCAGGACACTCCCCACCGCGAACAGGGCGAGTATGGACGTGCTCTGGCCAAAGGCCAGATACGCCAGCCCCGCCGCACCGGCGTAGAGGGCGAACAGGATGGTCCCGGAGAGGAGCATCCTGAATTTCAGACCGATGTGTCGTACCATCGATTCACAGTAGGGGCTCGGAGATAAAAAGGTGACCGGCTCTCGGGACGCTGGACACACAACTCATAAACCCACTGAGATACATTCGCCAGCTATGTCCCACGGCACCCTCGGGCCGGCCTGTGTGTGGTGTGCGAGCACCGTCGGGGATGTCGTGGTCCCCTTCTCGAAGCGAAAGCGCCGGGCCAGGTAGGCTCGCGGCAGGCGTGGCGTCCCCGTCGCGGGCCGGTTCCGGCCGGCACTGACCGCAACTGACTCAACACCACCGTTCCACTACGGAGACATGAACTACGACACCTTCGGAGGCGTGTACCCTGCGATGTGCACGCCGTTCCACGACGACGACAGCATCGACTTCCAGACGCTCCGCGACGAGGTCCGCCGCCTGGAGGCGGCGGGCGTCGACGGGGTTGTCCCCGTCGGCTCGACCGGCGAGTCGGCGACACTGAGCCACGACGAACACGTCGAGGTCGTCGAGGCGGCCGCCGACGCGGCCGAGGACGTCCCCGTCATCGCCGGCAGCGGCTCGAACAACACCGCCGAGGCGCTCTCGCTGTCCCGGCGCTCGGTCGCGGCCGGCGCCGACGGCCTGCTTCTGATCTCGCCGTACTACAACAAGCCCGAACAGCAGGGGTTTCTCGACCACTACCGGGCCATCGCCGACGCGGTCGACGTCCCTCAGGTCGTCTACAACGTCCCCAGCCGGACGGGACAGAATATCGAGCCGGGAACCGTCGCGGAACTCGCCACCCACGAGAATATCGCGGGTTACAAGGCCGCGGGCGGTGACCTGAACCAGGTCGGCGAGATTGTCGAGCGGACCCGCGACCAGGCCTTTGACGTGCTCTCGGGGAACGACGGTGAGACCCTGCCGATACTCTCCGTCGGCGGCACCGGGTGTATCAGCGTCGCCGCGAACGTCGAACCCGAGCGGATGGGCGCGCTGGTCGGCGCCGCCCTCGCCGGCGACTACGAGACGGCCCGGCAACACCACCACGAACTCGGCCCGCTGTTCCGGGCGTTGTTCCGGGAGACAAACCCCATCCCGGTGAAGGCCGCCCTCGAAACACGCGGGCACATGTCCGGCCGCCTGCGCTCGCCGCTGACCGACCTCACCGCGGAGAACCGCGAGCGTCTCGACGCGCTGCTCGCGGAGTACGAGGCGCCCGACGGTGACGGCGAGGGCAGCGAGGTTGCGGAGGCCGGCCGATGAACGTCGGGGTCAGCGGGGCCACCGGCCGGATGGGACAGCGCGTCATCGACACCGCGAGCAGCCGCGAGGATATCGACGTCAGCTTCGCCATCGGCACCGACACCGACGCCGAGGCCGGCGTGCCGGTCGTCTCCTCGACGGCGGTCGCCGGCGCAATCGCGGACCACGACCCCGCCGCTATCGTGGACTTTAGTGTGCCGGAGTCGGCGGCGAGTCTCGCCGAGGTCTGTGCCGCCGAGGGTGTCGCGCTGGTCGTCGGCACGACGGGGCTGGAGGAGAGCCACCTCTCGGTCGTCCAGGAGGCAAGCGGCGCGACGCCGGTGCTGAAGGCGACCAACTTCTCGCGGGGTATCCAGGCCCTCCTGCGCGCGCTCGGTCCCGCTCTCGAGGCCCTGCCGGGCTACGACCTCGAGTTGCTGGAGACCCATCATAATGGCAAGCGTGACGCGCCGAGCGGGACGGCAAAGACGGTGTTAGAGACCGTGGCCGAGTACCGTGACTTCGAGACAGTCTACGGCCGCGAGGGGGTCCAGCCCCGCGAGGAGGGCAACGGCGAGGTCGGCGTGTTGGTCCGTCGCGCCGGGGACGTCCGCGGGGAACACGAGGTGGTTCTGGCCGACAACGACGAGGTGCTCACCATCGCCCACCGCGCCGAGGACCGGGCGGTCTTTGCCGAGGGGGCACTCGACGCCGCGGCCTGGCTCGCCGGCAGAGATCCGGGCTGGTATACATTCGGGGACGTGATCGACGGCCAATGAGCCTGCAATCCGATGTCGAGGCGCTCTGGGCGCGCTACCGGGACGGACTGACGGCGGCTGATACCGGCAGCGACGCCGACGCGACCCTCGATGCGTTTCTGGACGCACTGGAGACCGGTGACGTGCGGGCCGCCGAGAAGGCCGGCGACGAGTGGGCGGCAAACGAGTGGGTCAAACAGGGGATCCTGCTGAACTTCGGGCTCCGGGAGACCGAAGCCCGTGAACACGGCGGCGTCACCTACAACGATGTCCTCCCGCTCGCCGACACCGCCGACCTGGGGGCGCGTGGCTCGCGCAACACGCCCGACGGGACGGTCGTCCGGCGGGGGGCGAATCTCGGCGAGGACACTATTATGATGAGCCCCTCCTTCGTCAACATCGGCGCCCGGGTCGGGGACGGCACCCTCGTCGACTCCTGTGACACGGTCGGCTCCTGTGCGCAGGTCGGCGCCGACGTCAAACTCGGCGCCAACACGCTCATCGGCGGCGTGCTCGAACCGGTCGAGGACGCGCCGGTCATCGTCGAGGACGGCGTCTCGCTGGGCGCAGGGACACGTGTCACCTCCGGCTTCGTCGTCGGGGCGAACAGTGTCGTCGGGGAGAACACGCTCCTCACCCCCCGGATCCCCGTCTACGACCTCGTCGAGGAGACGGTTGTCTACGGTCACCTGCCACCGGAGCGCCGGGCGTTTATCCGCTACGTGGAGTCGTCGGTCGGGGACCACGACCTCTTCGAGGGTGGTGCGTACAAGCCGGCCGTCGTCGCGACGGACGTCGAGGCGCAGACCCTGGAGGCGACCGAACGGGAGGACGCCCTCCGGGAGTGACGGTCGTCCTCTGTGGCGTTGGCGGCGACACGGGCAACGTCCGCCCGGTCCCACAGGTCGACGCCGACGGCCGCTTCGAGTATCTCCCGATCCCCGAGAAAGGCCCCACGACCGAGACGGGTACCTACGGGTCGCTTCCACAGCGATACGGCGACGGGCCACTGGCCGACCTACTCGCCGGTGTGCGACCCGGGAGTGACGGGGAGTGGCTCACTGACCCTGACACGGTTGCCGCCCACCCTGTCCATCACGACCCGAACCTCGACGCCCTGACCTACGGTGAGCACAGACCGGCCTACGTCTCCCGGCTGCGTGGGCTGGACCCCGGCGATGTCGTGGCCTTCTACACCGGCCTGCGTGGCCCGGACAGCGACGAGAAACACCGCTACCTGTTTGGCTACTTCACTGTCGGCGCGGAACCGACCGTCCTCGACCCGGAGCTGGACCTCGATGCGAAGCGTCGGGCGCTCGAAACGCACCCCCGGAACGCGCACACAAAGCGGTTCCAGGCCGCCGGCGACCTCTACTACCACGACGGGTCCGTTACCGACCGGCCGGAGACGGTCGTCGTGGTCGACGGGCGCGACCCGGGTGGCCTGCTCGACCGTGCAATACGCCTGAGTGACCGGCGACAGGGGCCGAACTACTATATGGCGGCCGAGTTGGTCGACCGGCTCGCGCCCGAGTCCGCCGGCGAGGGCGGCGTCCACCTGGGGGGGATCAAGCCCGCGATACGGGCCGAGGTGAGCCGCGAGCAGTTCCTTGCGGTGCTTGACCGCCACCACTGAGTGCCGTTGGACACGGGTCACACGGCGGCTGCGCGGTCGAGCCACCGGGCGGGAAGCACAACGTTTGTGTCGCCACGCACCCCTCGTACTCGTAATGAGTCAGACGACGGCCCCGGCGTACCGGCTGGCCGACTGGGACGGCGACCGCCTGCTCGGGCTGGCCGACGAGCACGCCACACCGCTGTACGTGCTGGACCTTGAGCGCGTACGGGCGAACTACCGGCGGTTTGCCGAGGCCTTTCCCGACGCGCACGTGATGTACGCCGCGAAGGCCCACACCGGCCGTGCGGCCCTTGAGGCGCTGCTCGAGGTCGGCGCGGACATCGAGTGTGCCGCCGCCGGGGAACTCCGGCGGGCCGTCGAGGCCGGCGCGGACCCGAACACCCTCCAGTACACGGCGGTCAATCCGCCGGGTCGCGACCTCGACTACGCCGTCGACCTCGCCGCCGAACACCCGGGGCTGACAATCACCGGCGGCGCCGCGGACACCTTCGACCGACTGGCCGAGCGGGGCTACGACGGCCGGGTGGCGCTCCGCGTGAACCCCGGTATCGGCACGGGCCACCACGAGAAGGTCGCCACCGGCAAGGACGCCAAGTTCGGGGTCCCGACCGACCGGGTGCCCGGGATGGCCGCCGACCTCCGGGACCGCTTCGAGTTCGTCGGCGTTCACGCCCACGTCGGCAGCGGCGTCCTCCGCGAGGACCTGGACGACCATATCGAAGCTGTCTCCGAGATTGCCGACCTGGCCCGGGCGGCCGCGGGTGGTCACGGGCTCGACTTCGTCGATATCGGCGGTGGCTTCGGCGTCCCGTACCGCCCCGAGGCGGAGCCCCTGGACATGCACGAGGTCGCACGCCGGGTCCGGGCGGCCGTCGGCGACCTCCCTGGCCGGCTCAAACTCGAGCCCGGCCGGTACGTGGTCGCCGACGCCGAGTGCCTCCTCACCCGCGTGAACACGGTCAAGGAGGCGCCGGGCTCGACCGTCGTCGGCGTCGACGCCTCGCTGGCGACGCTGGTCCGGCCGGCGATGTTTGACTCGTACCACCACATCAGGAACCTCTCGGCCCCGGGCCGGTCGAGAGAGCCGGTCTCGGTCGGCGGACCCTGCTGTACCAGCGCCGATGTCTTCTGTACGGACCGGCCGGTCGCACGCCCCGAGCGGGGCGACCTGCTGGCGGTCGGCACCGCCGGTGCCTACGGCTACGAACTCGCCAACCAGTTTCACTCACAGCCCCGACCCGCCGAGGTCGCCATCGACGGACGCGAGAAGCGGGTGGTGCGCCGCAGGGAGACGCTGTCGGACGTGACGCGGCTGGAGCAGTAACAGCGGCCACGGGCCGGGTGAGGGCCCGGTGTCCGGGGGTCAGGAGATGTAGATTGCCGGCTTCCCGGGCTCGGCCTTCCGCGCCATCTCGCCGTCCTCGGCGCGCCGGACGGTCACGTCGGCCCCGAACTCGTC
>CAZQZE010000046.1:0-12700 GCA_964597715.1 uncultured Halobacteriales archaeon | reverse complement strand
CGGACGGTCACCTGCCTGCTCACCTGGTCGTCACCGGTCACGTTGATCACCGGAAGCGTCAGGGTCTGGCCCCGGTAGTGGAACTCGGGCGGCGAGATCATCACAGCGTTGCCGTCACCTTTCTCCCAGACGCCGCCGCCCTGGTAGGCCAGCCGGACGCCGTCGGTCTCGTAGGTCAACTCCCCGAGCGACGAGACATTCCGTACCACCTGTGTCGTATTATCGGTGGTGTTCCTGATCGAGATCCGCATCCAGCCGGCGTCCTCGTCGAGGGTGTATCCGCCGCTGTTGCCCGAGGCGAGCCGGGTCTGACGGGCGTCGGTCTCCCCCAGCGCGACCAGCGCACTCTGTGAGTCGAACTGTGTCATCACCTTCTCCGCCCGCGCGACCGAGAGTTCGTCCTCCGTGTCGAGTAACGCGAGCCCACCCACCGTCGCGATGACACTGAGACTCGCGACGACCAGCCCGAGGATGAGCACAACCCCGATAACCGACGACTGCCCCCGTTCCCCACAGCAGCCGCGCTCTTCGCCCGGTTGCTTTCCCATTCCAGACGTCATTACTGCTATCAGTGTATAAACGCTCTGGCCGCGAAATCAAAAGAGAAAACGAGAGGTAGGGTCCCTGTGGCCGCCACTTTTCGCCAGTCTCACGGGTACAGACGAGCCACAGACCGCGGTCGTGCTGTCCGCTCTACCCGGGTTCCGACGGCCGTCCGGCTCGCCCCCTCCGCGGATAGAAACTGTTTTCAGCGCGAGCCGACAGATTCGAGTGGGAACACACGGCCGCAAATCCGACGCGCCGCTCGCTTGAGCAGCTTGGGATTGCGGTGGTGTCCGCGCCACCAGGCGCAACGCCGGCGGTCCGTAGTTCCAACCTATCATGGCACGAATGCACTCACGACGCCGCGGTTCCTCCGGGTCCGACCGGCCCGCGGCAGACGACCCGCCGGAGTGGAGCGACGTCGACGCCGACGCAGTCGAGGAGCGCGTCGTCGAACTGGCCGAACAGGGACACGGCCCCTCGCAGATCGGGCTGAAACTCCGTGACGAGGGGGTCAACGGCACGCCCATCCCCGACATCAAGCTCGCGACCGACAAGAAGGTCACCGAGATCCTCGAGGAACACGACGCCGACCCCGAGTTCCCCGAGGACCTGCGGAACCTGATGGAGCGGGCCGTCGGCCTGCGCGAGCATATGGACGAGAACCCCACGGACTACCAGAACAAGCGTGCGCTCCAGAACACCGAGTCGAAGATCCGTCGCCTCGTCGACTACTATCGCGGCGACAAGGTCGACGAGGAGTTCACCTACAGCTACGACACCGCCACGGACGTGCTCTGAGGACACCGCAATGTCGACGACCGACCGGCCGGACGCGTCCGCCCCTGCCGCCAGCGACGTCGCTGGGCAACTGCAGGGCGCAGACTTTCTCCGGCTGGTCGCCGCCCCGACCGGCGACGCGCTCGCCGCTGTGGGCCTCCTTGCTCGGGCGGTTGAGGGACCATACCAGGCCACCGTCGCCGCCTTCCCCGCGGACGCCGAGCGGGCGACCGAGGCCGACTGCACGGTCGGGCTCGGCCTCGACACTGGCGACGTTACCGTGACCGACGTCCCGCTCAGCCGGCTGGCCTTCGCAGTCGCCGACTCGCTGGGCCGGACCGACCCCTGGCTCGCGCTCGCGGGAACAGTCGCCGCCAGCGCGGAACCGAGCGGCGCTCCGCTGGAAGCTGCCGACCCCGAACGCCAGCCGGGGCTGGCAGTCCCGACGGCCGACGCGGCAGACGGGCTCGCGCACACGACACTCGCTCACGGTTCCTTTTCCGGCGACCGCGAGGCCGCAGCCGCCGTGCTCGATGGCGCGGACCGCACCGACGGAACCGACGGTGCGGACGAAGAGACCGGTCGCCGCCAGGCTTCGCTCGTCGCGCTGACAGTGGCCGAAGAATCCACGCCACGCGGTGCAACGGCAGTCGAACCACTCCTGCGTCCCTACGTCGGCGGTCCCTTCCGGACGGTCGGCGGCTACGCGGACGTGCTGGAGGCGCTCGCCCGAACACAGCCGGGGCTGGGCGTCGCACTGGCCGCCGGTGCGGGTGACCGCGAAGCTGCTCTCGAGGCGTGGCGCGCGCACGGCAGGCAAGCACACGCAGCCCTCGCGGCGGCGACGACCGCCCGGTACGACGGAGTGCTCGTCGCGCAGTGCGAGCGCGGCGACCCGGCCGACCCCGGCGCGGCGCTGGGAACCGTCACCCGCCTCCTCGCACAGTACCGCTCGCCCGAACCGGTCGTCCTCGCGGTCGCGGACGGCCGGGCCGCAGCCCACGCCGCCGACGACACCGACGCCGGCCGCGTCACGGCGGCAGCGGCAGAGACTACCGGTGGGACGGCCGCCGGCACGGCCCGGGCCGCCCGGGCGCAGTTCAGGGCGGACACGACCGAGTTCGCGGTCGCGTTCAGGGAGGCGCTATGAGACGCGTCGAACTCCGCACCGAGCACGGCGCGGACGCGGTGGCCATCGCGCGGGCAGTCCGACCGGACAACACCGACCGGATCGAGACCGTCGTCGAGAGCGGGACGGTCGTGACAACCATCGAGCGGGCGAACACTGGCGGCCTCCAAGCCACCGTCGACGACTACGTGGTGAACCTCCGGACGGCAGCACAGCTCACAGACCAGACGGCAGGCAGGCAACCGACAGACAGCAACACACCAGATATATGAGCGAACGATCAGTATCCCGACAGCAACAACAGAAGCAGTGGTACGACGTGCTCGCCCCGGAGCAGTTCGACCGGGCCGAGCTCGGCGAGACAGTCGCGGACGAGCCGGACAAGGTGCTCGGGCGGACCATCGAGACAACCCTCGGCGACATCCGCAACGACGCGAGCGAGAACAACACCAAACTCGAATTCCGGATCACGGAGGTGGCGAGCGACAGCGCCTACGCCGAGTTCATCAAGCACGAACTCACCCGGGATTACCTGCGCAGCCTGGTTCGCCGGGGCTCCTCGAAGGTCGAGGCCTACATCACCGTGCTGACCACCGACGACTACCGGATTCAGGTCCAGCCTGTCGCACTCACCACAAAACAGGCTGACGCCTCCCAGAAGAAGGCGATCCGCCGGACGATGATCGACCTCGTCGAGGAAGCCGGCGCCGAGCGTACCTTCGAGGACCTGCTCGACAGCATCGTCGAGGGCCGCCTCTCATCGGCCATCTACAGCGAGGCGAAGACGGTCTACCCGCTGCGCCGCGTCGAGGTGGCGAAGGCGACCCTCGAGGCCCGCCCCGAGGAGGTCGCCGCCGAGGAGGAGACCCGCGTCGACGTCGACGAGTAACGCCGCCACCCCTCTTGCCGTGTGGCTATCCGTCGCGTGTGCTCCGGGGGAGCGGCCGCCGTCGGGCCAGAAACTAGACACGTAGGGCGGGGTATTTTGTTCCCTTGTGTTGTGATGACACACGTCAGGCACGCCTGGCGTCTGGGGAGCACACATGGCAGACTCACACGCACCGCGGGACTGCCCGCACCTGTACCAGGAGATCGCACTAGGGCGACTCCAGCGTCACGTCTCGATGTCCGTCCGTGATATCGCCGCGGCGGTGGCTACCGAACAGACGGAACACAGTGACATCGCCACGGTCCCGGCGGCGGAACTGGAGGCGATCGAGCGTGACCTGCGGCGGCGACATATCCCGGAGCTCGCGGAGCGGTCCTACGTCCGGTACGACGAGGACCGCGAGGTGGTCAACCTCCTCGGCCGCGGGACCGACGCGACTGTCGACGTGACGGCCGACACCGACTGTGTGGTCGACCTCGCGCCCGTCAATACGGGGAGTGTGACCGTTGCCCTGAACGAGCGGACCCTCGACCGGCTCCACGAGGCGATGCTCGAACGCGAGGAACTGGACCCGGAGATGTCGTACGACGAGGTTGTTCGGTGGTTGGCGGAGACTGACCGGTAGCCGGTCGCGGCTATCCTGACTGTTCCGGCAGCCGGCTACTCGACGACGACCGTTCCGACCATCCCGGCAGCCTCGTGTGGGATGCAGTAGTAGTCGTACTCGCCGGGAACGTCGAAGGTGTACTCGAAGGTCTCCCCGGGGTCGAGTCCGCCGCCTGTGGCCTTGTACCAGGCGTCCTTGGCCGCCTGCTCGGAGCCGAACCCACCCGTTGCGAAGTACGTCGCGTCCTCGGGGACCCCGCCGTCGTAGGCGGTGACCGTGTGGACGCCGCGGTCGGTGTTACGCCAGCGCACCGTCGTCCCGGCCTCGACCACCGTGCTCGCCGGCTCGAACCGGCGGGTCGACATGCCGACCTCGTTTTCGGCGAGCTCCGGCGACCCGCCCAGACACCCCGCGAGCCCGACGCTCACGGCGCCGCCGAGACCGGCCAAGAGGGTCCGTCGTCTCATGGCTTAGACTCGGGCCGAACGCTAAAAGGCGCCCCGATTCCGAACAGTAACGCTTACACCCGGACCTGTCGGAACGTGGCGTATGAGCGAGGACACCGACGAGGCCGGAGCCGACGACTCGGCGCCCGACGGGGCGGACGCCGAGCGGCCGGCACTCGACGCCGACGCCATGGAGGCTCGCCTCGAGGAGGCTGCCGAGACGCTGGCGGCAGCCGAGACCGAGGCAGACCTGGATGCCGTGGCCGAACAGCTCGACGCCGTCGAGGCCGCCCTCGAGGCGGCCGACCTCCCCGAGCCCGACGACGAGGACGAGGAGAGCCCCGAGGACCGGGTCGGGGAACGGCTCTCGGCGCTCCGTGACGACGTGGCGGAGGCCCGCGGCCCCTACGTAGAGGATGTGACAGCGGTCCTCGAGGATGCGGCGGGAACGCTCACCGACGCCGAGTGGACCGAGGACGGCGAGGCGGCCGCGGTCGGTGCCGTCGAGACACTCCTCGGGAGTGTGAACGAGGCCGCCGACCTGGACCTCGCGGCCGACGGGGAGACTCCGGCCGATGTCACCGAGGACCTCGCGACAGCCGGTGAGACCGTCTCCGGGCTGGGTCTCGACCCCGACGACGACGCGGAGACGGTCGCGGAACTGGTAGCGGCCGCCGAGACGCTCGAAGCCGACCTGGAGGCCGCGGAGGTCTGGGACGACCTCACCGTCCGCGAGCAGTTGGACGCCCAGGGCTTCTACGATGTGCTCGACCCGAAAAACCGGAAGGATTTCCCGCCGGAGTGGAACGCGGTCAAACTCTACGAGCAGGCCGGCGACGTCGAGCCGATCCTCCTCGCGCTGGAGACCTTCGAGTCCGATTTCATGGAGGAGAACGCCCTCGATGCGCTCGAACACATCGCCCCGAAAGCGGCCTTCGAGCCGGTCCACGACCGAGCACAGCGACGCGACCACCAGGCCGTCCGCATCCTCGGCCGGATCGGCGACGAGCGGGCCTGTGAGACGCTCGAGGACTTTCTCGGCGGCGGCGATATCAAACTCGAACGTGTGACACTCCGTGCCCTCGGCGCGATCGGGAGCACGGACTCGACACAGGCGGTCGCCAACCGTCTCGTCGCCGACAGCGCCGACGTCCGCTCGGCGGCGGCCCGTGCCCTCGGCACGATCGGCGACACACGTGCCATCGACCCGCTCGCCGACGTCCTCGCCGAGGACGACGCCGACGAGGTCCGAGCCAGCGCCGCGTGGGCGCTCAACCAGGTCGGCACCGAGCGGGCGCTCGAGGTGGCCGCCAACTACACCGACGACCGTTCCTACATCGTCCAGGCCGAGGCCGAGAAGGCCGCCGGCGCCTGACTCCGCGGCCGTACCCTTTTGTTCGAAGGCGGGACCAACCCCCGTGTGCGCCGTCTGACAGCCCGCTCCACTCGTGCACTCGCGGTCGCCTGTGGCCTCGCCCTCGCGCTCGCCGCCGGGTGGTTCTGGGCGTCCCCTGCACCCACCGGCTCGGCGGCTGCCTCGACAGGCGGCCCGGGGAACGGGTCACCGACGGGCACCGGCGCCGGAGGCACCGACGACACTCCTGTCGCTCCCAGCATCGATGCGGTGTACCCGAACCCGGTCACCGACGAGGACCGCGGGGAGTTTGTCGCCCTCTCGGTCCCGCCGGGGACCGTCCTCGACGAATTCCGCCTCGAGGACGGCGAAGACACCGTCGCGCTGAACGGGACTGTGAGCGGCCGCGTCACCCTCTCGACGGCCCCGAACGCCACCGAACGACTGACCGGCCGGCCTACACGGCACCTCTCCACGGCGCTCTCCCTCTCGAACGCGGGTGAGACCCTCCGACTGCGACACGGTAACCGGACGGTTGATGAGCTCTCGTACGCCGGTGCCCCCGAGGGCGAGGTGTTCGACGCGTCGGGTACCTGGCGCCCGCTCGGCGCGACCGACCGCCCGGTTGTCGATGCCGCCTCGGGCCGGGCGCGGGCGTTCGTGCTGCCGGACGCGCCAACCCTCGCCGTCTCCCGGCTTCAGGCGGCCGACCGTCGTGTCCTGCTGGCCGGCTACACGCTCTCCTCGCGGGCGGCGACGACGGCGCTCGTCGCGGCCCTTCGCCGGAACGTCACCGTCCGGGTCCTCGTCGATGGGAGCCCGGTCGGCGGCATGTCGGCCCGGATGGCCAGCCGGCTAGACCGTCTTGTTGCCGCGGGCGCGACGGTGCGTGTGCTCGATGGCCCGCGGGCCCGCTACGCCTTCCACCACGCCAAATACGCCGTCGTCGACGGCCACGCGCTCGTGACGACAGAAAACTGGAAGCCGTCGGGTACGGGCGGGCACGGGAGCCGGGGGTGGGGCGTCGTGACCGACCAGCCGGCCGTTGTCCGCGGGCTCACCGACACCTTCCGGGCGGATATCGGCTGGCACGACGCGGTTCCGTGGCAGGAGGCGAGACGGGACCTGTCGACCACGGGCGGGGGTGTGCCGGCAAACGAGAGCTACCCGCGCCGGTTCGACCCGCGCCGGGTTCACGTCGAGGGGACACGGCTCCTGGTCGCACCTGACAACGCCGAGCGGGCGGTCGTCGGGCTGGTCCGGAACGCCACCGAGTCGGTCCGTGTCGAACAGGTGTCGGTCGGCGGCCGCCGGCAGCCGTTCCTGCGAGCCACAGTCGAGGCCGCCCGTCGCGGTGTGGCGGTCCGGGTCCTGCTCAGTGGCGCCTGGTACGTCCGCGAGGACAACCGCAATCTCACCGCGTATCTGAACGAGCGTGCCCGGGATGAGGGGCTGGACCTGGAGGCCCGTGTCGCGGACCCACGGGGCCGGTACGGAAAGATCCACGCCAAAGGGGTTGTCGTCGACGGCGACCGCGTGGTGCTGGGGAGTCTCAACTGGAACAACTACTCCGCGCGCCAAAACCGGGAGGTGGCAGTCGTGCTGAAGGGTCGGGACCCCGCCCGGTACTTCGGGCGGGTGTTCCGGGCCGACTGGCGGGGCGGTCGGTGGACGCTGCCGGCAGGGGTTGCGCTCGCGTCCGTGACCGCCGTGGCTGTCGCCGCCTGGCGGGGCCGTCGTATCGAGTTCGTATAACAGTCGACAGCCTCAGTCGCCGGCCACTGCCGCCGAACTGCTGAGGTCCTCGTCGAGTTCGGCCTCGGCCATCTTCTCGACCAGCGCCTCGATTACCTCCTCGCGCATCCCTTTGACGAACTTGATCGAGCCGACGACGAGGTGGCCGCCGCCGCTGACGCCGCCGCCCGTGACCTCCGCTTTGAGTTCGGCGACCATCTCCGGGATGTCCAGGCGGACGCCGTCACTCCGGAGCACGGCAAAGTCGGGGCCAAAGCCGATTGTGATGACGGGGTCGCCGGTCTCAGCGACCTTCCGGTCGTGGACCTTGCCGGTCGTCTTGCCCGGCGCGGGGTACGTGAACCGGCGGGCGTGTTCCTCCACGTCGACCCGGTAGAGGTGGGCGCCGTTGTCGAGGGTCTCGTGGGTGACGTGCTCCATCGCCACACCCAGTTGTGCGTCGACGTCCTGCTGGGCGCGCTCGGCGAGCAGGTCGACGAGTTCGGCGTGACGGTCGGGGTCATCGCAGTTCACGTCGAGGATATCGTAAATCAGCTCGCGGCCGTCGTCGTAGCGAAGCCAGAACGTCGCGTAGTCAAGCGCCTCGCCGATATCCTGCAGGCGACCCTCATCGTAGCCGGCCTCCCGTGCGAGACTGAGGTAGTCGGCCATCCCCTCGCCTTCCGACCGGTCCGCAAGCCCGGCGACAGCCGGGACGTGGCGGACATCGTCGGTGACCTCGGGGGCGATCATCCGCGCCAGTTCCACACACAGCATCCCCGTCGTCACCGCGTAGTCCTCGTCGTGGAGATACGGGTTGACGTGGCTCTCGACGAGCCCCTCGACAGCCCCGGGGTCGGGGTGGTGGTGGTCGACGACCACGACCGGGATGTCGTAGTGGGCGAGATTCCGGTATGCCGGGGTGTCCTCCTCGGTCGAGCCGTTGTCGAGCATCAGCAGCAGCGGGAGTTTCTGGCCGTGACGCGTGCGGTCCTCCAGCGCGAAGTTCAGGTCACGCGTCACATCCTCCATCTCGTAGTAGGGGGCCTTGCTCGGCAGGCGCTTGAGGAGGTGCCGGGGGGCGTCGGGGTCGGCGTGGGTGTCGGCGATGAACCGCTCGAGGGCGTGCTGGAGGGGGGCGCTGGCACAGAGCCCGTCCCCGTCGGCGTGGTGGCGCATCCGGATGGGGCGCCCCTCAAGCACCGTCTCCCGGAGCAGGCGGGCGACCTCCCGGAGGTCGTCGTAGAGTTTGCCGAGCGCGGGCCAGTCGACCAGCGGGTCGACGTCCGCCGGCGTGGCGAGGTCGGTGGTGGCGGCGTCGAGTCGGTCCTCGACGTCGGTCGCGGCAGCACCCTCCAGGACGGCGAGGTCGTCGACCTCGACCTGTGGGTTGTCGTCCCGGGTTTCCACCGTCCCGGCAACACGAACCACGTCCCCGACCTCGGCCTCGGGGTAGGCGCGGACGCCGGCCTCCTCGAAGGCCGCACACGGCGTGATACCCGTCTCGTCACGGACCTGGAAGATGGTGGGGCCGCCGGTCTGTTTGGCCTGGACGACCCGGCCCTCGATGTGGCCGGCCTCGCCGACCGTCTCCTCCAGGTCCGCCATCCTCAGCCGGTTGCCGCGGCCGACGGTGCGGGTCTCGTAGCCCGTAGCCTGGACCTCCTCGAAGCCGAGGTCGCCATCCTCCTGTATCGTGGTGAGTTCGACAACAAACTCGTCCCCGACCTCGTAGCTACCGACGAGATTCGAGGCGTGGACGAGCCCGGAGACCTCCGCGGCGATATCGACAAAGACGCCGTAGTCGACGACGCCGTTGACCGTGGCGTGGTAGCGGGCTCCCTCCTCGACGTCGGAGACGGTACAACCCGACCCGAGGTCGTAGACGACGGTGGCACCGTCGCCGGTGCCGTCTGCCTCAGACATATAGACTAGCTATGACGAGCGGGGCTTTTACCCTTCGGTCTCGGCTGCCGGCCGCTCCTGGTCCGTCATCGGTGTGACTGCCCCACACTCCGGAACGCTTAGAAGGAGCGCGCACTCACCTGAGTGCATGGGACTGTTTCGCTCGGGTGCGATTCTCGGCATCGCCGAGGAGGCACTCGAGTTCGCGCGCGAGGCCGCCCGCGACGCCCACCCTGACGAGTATATGGGGCTGCTCCGCGGCGAGGCAGCCTCGAATCTCGGGCTGGAGGAGTCGGGGACTGTGCTGACGGAGGTGCTGGTCATCCCTGGCACCGAGACCAACCCCGTCAGCGCAACCGTCGACACGAACATGGTGCCAAACGACACGCGAGCCGCCGGGTCGGTCCACTCCCACCCTAACGGGGTACTCCGGCCCAGCGACGCCGACCTCGGGACGTTCGGGCGCAACCGGGTCCATATTATCCTCGGGGCCCCCTACGGCCCCGACGACTGGCAGGCCTACGACCGGAGCGGACAGCGCACCGAACTGCCGGTCCTCGACGTTCCGCTGCCCGAGGAGGAGTTTTTCGACTTCACACAGGCCGACATCGACCGGCAACTGCGCGAGGAGGGGCTCGACACCGACCCCGGGGGGCGCGGGTGAGCCGATGACCGACCGCGCCGTTGCCCAGGGAACCTTCGACATTCTCCACCCCGGTCACGTCCATTATCTCCGGGAGGCCGCCGACATGGCCGACGAACTCCACGTTATCGTCGCCCGCAGAGAGAACGTCACCCACAAGGCGCCGCCCGTGGTCCCGGACCGCCAGCGTGTCGAGATGGTCGGCGCGCTCGAGGCCGTCGACGAGGCCCGCGTGGGCCACCCCGACGACTACTTTATTCCGATCGCCGACATCGACCCGTCGGTGATCGTCCTCGGCCACGACCAGCACCACGACGAGGAGGCTATCGCGGATACACTCGCCGACCGTGGGCTGGACTGCGAGGTTGTCCGGGCCTCCGGCCGCGAGGCTCGCGAGGCGGAACTCCTCTCGACGGGGGCGATCATCGAGCGCGTGCTGCGGGAACGGCAGCCGGCCGACGACCAGACCACCCGCTCCCCGGAACGGGGGGACGACTGATGCGCGATTACCACGTCCACTCCAACTACTCCGACGGCGCCTTTCTGTTCCGGATGATTGCCGCCGCCGAGGACGCAGGGCTGGAGGCCGTGGGGGTCGCCGACCACTGTATCCTCCCGGTGAGTGAGCGCCAGCGTCACAACCGGAACGCGGTGGGGTTCACCCTCGACGCCACCCACGAGCGCCGCCGTGCGGCCATCGACCGGCTGAACGAGCGCCACGACCTCGAAGTGTATGACGCCGTCGAGATGGACTACGACACCCGCGCCGAGGAGAATATCGCCGACTTCCTCGCCGATGCGGGCTTCGACTACGCCGTTGGCAGTGTCCACTCCGTCGACGACACGTTCGTCCAGTGGGACGGCGAGTTCGCCGACATGGACGACGGCGAACTCGACGCCTTTGTCGACGACTACTACGACGCGCTCGTCGCCCTGGTCGAGTCGGAGCTGTTTGCCATCGCCGCACACCCGGACCTCGTCGAGCGGACCGAGTCACTCCGGGGGCGGTCGACGGTCGACCACTACCGCCGGGTCGCCGACGCCTTTACCGACTCCCGGACTGTCCCGGAGGTCAACGCCGGCCGGGCGCTCCGGGATATCGGTGTGGTCCACCCCGCCGACGAGTTCCTGGAGGCACTGTTGGACCGCGGCGTGAACCTAACCCTCGGGACCGACGCCCACGCCCCCGAGGAACTCGGGCCGCGGGCGGACTTTCTCAGCGAGCGGGTCGCCGACGTGGGGACCGACCCTGTCTCGCCGTTCGACACCGTCTGAGACGACCCGTGTCCGGGTCGGCTACAGTAACCCTTCGTCGTCCAGCCGGGTGACAGCCGCTCGGAGCCGCTCTTTGCTGTTTGCGTAGGAGACCCGCGCGTAGCCCGGCGAGCCAAAGGCGCTGCCGGGCACCGTGGCGACGTGGGCGTCCTCGATGGCCTGCTCGCACCAGGCCTGGTCGTCGTCGGCGACGGCGGGCATCATGTAGAACGCGCCCTGTGGCGTCGGGACGTTCACCCCGTGGTCCCGGAGCAGGTCGACCAGCATGTCGCGGCGCTCCTCGAAGGCGTTGCACATCTCCGTGACGGCGTCGTCGGTGTTCTCCAGGGCCTCGACCCCGGCGTGCTGGACGAAGTTGACCGCACAGGAGACGGAGTGGCTGTGGACCTTCCCGGCCTGGTCGACGACCGCCTCGGGGGCCGCAAAGTAGCCCAGCCGCCAGCCCGTCATCGAGTAGGCCTTCGAGAAGCCGTTGAGCGTCACCGTCCGGTCCTGCATGCCCGCGAGCGTCCCGAGGCTCGTGGCGGCCGCGCCGTCGTAGGTAACCTCCTTGTATATCTCGTCGGCAATGACCGTCACGTCGTGGTTTATCGCGATGTCCCGGACGCCCTCGAGGGCGGCGTCGGAGTAGACCGCGCCCGTCGGGTTGGACGGGGAGTTCACAACCAGCAACTCGGTGTCGTCGGTGACCGCGTCCGTGAGTTCGCCGAGCGCGTCCTCCAGCCGGAAGTCGTACCGGGCGGTGTCCACCCGTGTCAGAGTACCGCCGGCGAGTTTCGCCATCGCCTCGTAGGAGACCCACGCCGGGTCCAGCAGGACGACCTCGTCACCGTCGTCGATGAGCGCCTGGAAGACCTCGTAGAGGGCCTGCTTGCCCCCGGGGGTGACCATCACGTTCTCCGGACCGTAGAAGTCCAGCCCGTCGGCGGCGAGCTTGTCGGCGATGGCCTCCCGGAGTTTGGGGATCCCCTGTGAGGTGGTGTAGCCGGTTTTGCCGGCTTCCAGAGCTGTCTCGGCGGCGTCCTTGATGTTCTGTGGGGTGTCGAAGTCGGGTTCGCCGACGCTGAGGTCGACGACATCGACGCCCTCTGCCTCGAGTGCACTTGCCTTGTTGCTGATTGCAAGCGTCGCACTCGGCGATACGCGGTCGACGCGGTCTGCGAAGTCGAAGTTCATGGGTCGGGGTCTGAGTCCGGGTCGGGTGTCGGCTCGCGGCCGGATACCGGCTCGGCCGCAGTCGTCTGGTCGAGTTCCTCGACGGTGGCGATGGCGCTCTCGACGACCGTGTTGCCCCTTGGGACCCGCTCTTCGGCCTCGGCGTGGCTCATCCCGGGGCCGAGGATCCCACACATGACGGGCGTGTCGCGGTCGAGGCTGACGTCGGTCAGCCCCTGG
>CAZQZE010000045.1:0-12735 GCA_964597715.1 uncultured Halobacteriales archaeon | reverse complement strand
GTGGCGGTTGTGGTGAAATCATGAGGGGGGCCTGGTAACGCCCCGGAGCCGCCCTCTACAATCTCGGACGGGAGAACCTGTCTGTTATAACCTTTGCCGCACCAATCGTTTGGTATCATGAGCACAGCCGGGACGGGCATCACGATGGCCGCGATGTCCACCTATGCGATCCTCGGGTGCGGGAGCGTGGGGCACGCGGTCGCGGAGGAACTCGTCGCGGAGGGAAAGGACGTCCAGATCATCGACGCCGACAAGGGGCGGGTGGAGGCGCTGCGCGACCAGGACCTGGACGCGAGGCAGGCCGACATCCGCGACGAGGCCGTCGCCGAGACGGTTGCCGACCACGATGTCATCCTCATCCTCTCCTCGGACGTGGAGGCAAACGCCGCCGCCGTCGAGAGCGTTCGCGAACACGGGGACGACCAGTATATTGTCGCCCGCGCCTCCGACCCCGTGTCGGCGGACAGTCTCACCGACCTCGGTGCCGACGTCGTGATCAACCCCTCGGCCGTCATCGCCGACTCCGCGCTCCGGGCACTCGAGTCGGGCGAACTCGAGTACAAGGCCCGCCAGTTGACCGATGTCATCGCCGAAACCGACGGAAAACTCGCCATCCGGATCCACCGCAGCCCGGACCCGGACTCCATCGCCAGCGCCGCCGCCCTCCAGACCATCGCCGAGAACCTCGATGTCGAGGCGACGATCATCTACGACGGCGAGATCGGACACCAGGAGAACCGCGCGTTCGTGAACCTCCTGGGGATCGAACTTGTCGCGGACGAGGACGTCGACGCCGCGGCGTACGGCACCGTCGCGCTCGTCGACCACGCCAAATCCGGCGAGCCACAGGCGGAGGTCGACGCCGACATCATCATCGACCACTACGAGCACGAACACGACCACGATGTGGCCTTTACCGACATCCGGTCAAACGTCTCCGCCACCTCGACAGTCCTCACGAAGTACACCCAGGAACTCGACCAGACACTCGAGGAGAACGTCGCCACCGCCCTGCTGTACGGTATTCGCGCGGAGACGCTCGATTTCAAGCGCGACACCACCCCCGCAGACCTGACGGCGGCGGCCTACCTCTACCCGTTCGCGGACCACGATACCCTCGAACAGGTTGAGTCGCCGTCGATGTCGCCGGAGACACTGGATGTCCTCGCAGAGGCGATCCGCAAGCGACAGGTCGAGGGCTCACACCTCGTCTCGAACGCCGGGTTCATCCGTGACCGGGATGCCCTCTCCCAGGCCGCCCAACATCTCCTGAACCTCGAAGGGATCACCACGACCGCGGTCTTCGCCATCACTGACGACACGATCTACCTCGCGGCCCGGTCGAAGGACATCCGGATCGACATCGGGAAGATCCTCGAGGACGCCTTTGGCGACATCGGCGAGCCGGCCGGTCACTCGACGGACGCCACCGCGGAGATCCCGCTGGGCATCTTTACCGGAATCGAGGTCAGCGAGGACAACCGGGAGACGCTGCTGGAACTGACCGAGGAGGCAGTCACAAAGAAACTCTTCCAGGCGATGGGTGTCGAAGGCGGGGACGGCAACAACGGCGGGTGACCCGGGCCTGCCCGGCAGAGGGGTTTGCTGTGAGGGGCTGACGGGCGGCTCAGACGGTCGCCGTCTCCTCCTCGCTGCCCTTTGCGTCCTGGATGCGCTCGACGAGGTTGTTGACGATGACGATGTCGCCGACCGACTGGACCCACCGGTACGGGACGATGACACCCCGGGCGGCCAGCGCCTCGCTGTCGAACAACTCGCGGTTGAGTTCGTGCAGGGCTAGCCCCGTTACCCCCTCGGTATCCAGGTCCAGTCTGAGGTCCTCGACCTCTCCGAGAAAGACGCCGTTGTTCGAGTACACCTCGCGGCCGACGAGCCTCGTAATCTCCTGTGGTGCGGAGTCGCGGTCCATGATGACACACTCGCCCGGTGGCCTCTTAAATGGTGTGTCAGACGCTCCGAGGGGGCGACGGGGGTCTCGCCGACCACCCGGCGAGTCCACAGGGGAGGGTGGTCGTGTGTCCCGACAGCAGACTCCCGGGTCGTTGAAGTCGGTGAGCGACCTACACGCCGGTATGAGCGAGAACACCGACGATATCGAGGAGATCCGCGCGCGAAAGAGAGCGGAACTGGCCGCGACGGTCGGCACCCCCGAGGACCCCGTGCACGTGGACGGTAACGGCCACCTCGAGGAGCTTGTCAGTGACCACCGCGTCGTTCTCGTCGACTTCTACGCCGACTGGTGTGGCCCCTGCACGATGCTGGAGCCGACCGTCGAGACGATTGCGGCCGAGACGGCCGCCACGGTCGCGAAGGTAGATATCGATGCCCACCGGCAACTCGCCGCCGAGCACGGCGTCCAAGGGGTTCCGACGCTGTTGCTGTTCGTCGACGGTGAGCACACAGAACAGTTGGTCGGCGTCCAGCAGGAGTCGGAGCTGCGGAGCCTGGTCGAGGCTCACGCCTGACCGGCCGGCCGCCGGGACGCAGAGCACAGACGGGCCGCTCATCGCAAGAGTCATCGCAGCCGCGTCGATCGGTAGCGTATGCCGTCGACGCTGGTTCACGTCGCTCTCGCGGCCCTGTTGGCCGCGGCGCTGCTGGGGGCGGCCTACGACCTGCGGTCGCTGGCGGCGGTGCTCGCGGTGACGGCCGCACCGGACCTGGACGCCTTCGGCGCGTTCCTGTTCGCCGGCGCACACCGGGCACTGTTACACACCTTCCTGATCCCGCTTGTCGTCGCCGCCGCGGTGCTCGTGGACACGCGGCTGCGGGAGCGGTCGGGCCTGCGCGACCGGTTCGGTCACCGGGGTGTTCGGGTGACTTGGGTGGGCGTCCTCGCGCTCACGGTCGCGGGTATCGGGCTCGACTTCGTCACCAACGGGGTCAACGCGCTGTACCCGCTGGTCGACCAGTTCTACGTGCTCGACGGGAGGCTAGAGCTCTCGACGGCCGAGGGGCTGGTCCAGAGCTTTATCGAGGTGCCCGCTGAGCCGGAGGCCACAGCCGAGGACGGAAGCGCCCCGGCCCCGGAGAGCGTCGGGACAACCGAGAACGTCACGTACACGACCGGTGTCAACCCCGAGACCGGCTCCGGGGTGGAGTCCGGCCCTGTCGAGCGGGTGTTTCCGGTCGTCCGCTCCGGGTGGCAGTTGCTGGTCGTCCTCGCCGGCACCGTCACAGCGCTCGCCCGATTCCGGCTCGGCGGGGACCTGGAGTAATTACCTGCGAGCGCCGTGGCGGCCGGCGCGGATTCCGGGCCCTTCAAATACCTACCCGTCAACCGGCGGGTATGGCGTTCCGGGTCCGGGACCGGCTGGCCGTCGCCGACGTCGTCACGCTGTTGAACGCCGGGCTCGGCGTGGTGGCGATGGTAGCAGCGGTGACAGAGGGACCCGGGCTGGCCGCCCGGCTCATCCTGCTCGCAGCCGTCGCGGACGGGCTCGACGGGCTCGTCGCCCGGCACCTGGGCTCCAGTGAGGTCGGGCTGACACTGGACTCGATGGCCGACATCGTCTCCTTCGGGACCGCACCGGCGGTGCTCCTCCTCGCCATCGCTCACCGGGCGTGGGAACCCCTGGCCACCGCGCCGGTGCTGTACGCCGGGAGCGTGTTCGTGCCGACACTGTTTGCCGTACTCGCGCTCCTGCGGGCCGCGTTGTACACCGTCTACTACGGCGAGGAGACCACCAGACCGGGGGTACAGAACACGCTGGCCGCCTCGGTGCTGGCCGTTGGCTATCTCGCTGTCGGGCCGGCACTCGACCCCGAGGCGACGGCGACGGCCGCACTGGCCGCCGGCACGGTCCTCGCACTCTCGATGTTAGCGCCGCTTCCCTATCCGAAGCTACTCGACCGCGACGCCCTGGCGATGGGGGTGGTCCAGATAGGCGTGGTCCTGTTCCCGGCGGCCCTGTTCCGGGCGTTTCCGCGGGCCCTGCTGCTCGCTGCGACGGCGTATCTGGTGTTGGCGCCGCGGTTTTACTGGGCGAAGTGAGTCCCACACTGCCCGTACCCGGGTGTGTCGGTCACCTGTCGGCGTCTAACTCCGTGGCTGCCTCCTCGTTTGCGACCGACAGCGCCCCACAGACCGCCGCGACCAGGAGGGCGAGGGTTGCCCGTCCGTAGCGCCCACGCCGGCCCGCGAGAAGCGTCAGCGCCCCGAAGGCACCCGCCAGCGCCCCGAAGCTGTAGGCCTTTAGCCGGAAGACACTCAGTGACATATGCCCCAAAGGCCCGGGGGCGTCTTAGCTCCCGGCATCTCGGGCGCGGCCCCACAGTCGTGTGGCCGAACTACCAGACAGAAACAGGTCTAAGGGCGTCCAAACCCTGTATACAGTTGATGGAACAGGCTCCGGTTCCCGCGCCGACGGACATGCCAAGTCCCGAGTCGCTTGCCGACACATTCTACGTCTACGACGTCGAGGAGACCGACGAGGGGGTGCGGTACTACGGGGAGCCCCTCGCGGAGAAGGACAGCGTCGTCCAGCAACTCGGCCCGCTGTTCCGGGACCACGGCTACCGCGTACAACTCAACTACGAGACCGGCGAGTACGTACTGGAGGCGACCGAACGCTCCACGTCCATAGACGGGATCCCGTGGACCAACGTTGTCCTCTTTTTCGCGACGGTGACCGCGACCCTGTTGGCCGGCAGCCGGTGGTACGGGATCGACGTCGCTTCGAGCCCCGGCGCCGCCCTTGGTGCCTGGCCCTTTGCGCTCTCGGTGATGGGCGTGCTCGCGGTCCACGAGTTCGGCCACTACCTCTTTAGCCGGTATCACGACGTGCAGGCGACGCTACCGTACTTTATTCCGCTGCCGTTCAACGCCATCGGCACGCTCGGGGCCGTGATCCGGATGAAGGACAACATCCCGAGCCGGCAGTCGCTGTTCGACATCGGCGTCGCCGGGCCGCTCGCAGGGATCGCCGCCACCGTCGTCGTGGCGGCTGTCGGCGTCACACTCCCGCCGATCCAGGCCCCCGAGGGGTCGCTCGTCGCCCAGATCGAACTCGGATACCCGCTGCTCATCCAGGGGATCGCCGCGCTGCTTGGCGAGCCGCTCAGCTACGGGTCGGGGCAGATGGTCAACCCCGTCGTCGTCGGCGCCTGGGTCGGGGCGTTTGTCACCTTCCTGAACCTCATCCCCGTCGGGCAACTCGACGGCGCCCACGTCGTACGGGCGCTCGTGGGTGACCGGATACGCCGCGTCCAGCAGGTTGTCCCGCTTCTCCTGTTCGGCCTGGCCGGCTATCTCGTCGCCTTCGAGGGCGGCCGTAGCGCTTCGATCTGGGTGTTGTGGGGCTTTCTGACGCTCATCTTCAGCCGGGCCGGCAGCGCGAAACCGCTCGACGAGTCCTCGGTCAGCCGCTCCCGGCAGGCCGTGGCGGCGCTGACGCTGGCGCTCGGGTTGCTCTGTTTCACCCCGATCCCGTTCGCCCTTACCGCCTGATTCAGGTGTCTCGAGCCCCACAAGTTGGTATGAACCGTAACAGTGTTCGCCAGGCCTGGGAGGATGTCGCCGACGCCTACTCGCGCAACCGCGACCCGGACGGGGAGGACGCCGCGCTCGTGGGCGACCTGCTCGACGACCTGCCCCCCGAGCCGACCGTTCTCGATGTCGGCTGTGGCGACGGCGAGCGCACCCTCGCCCGCCTGGACGGCGCCCGGGCGGTCGGGCTCGACTTCTCACGGCGCGGGCTGGAGCTGGCACAGCAGAACGTCCCCGGGGCGGCGTTAGCCCAGGGCGACATGGTCGACATCCCGCTCGCCGATGGCACCGTCGACGGGGTTACCGCCTACCACGCCGTCTTTCACGTCGACCGGGACCGACACGCCGACGTCTACCGGGAGTTCGCCCGTGTCCTCCGGCCCGGGGGTCGCGTCCTGATGACGGTCGGAACCTCGGCCTACCAGCAGGTCCGGTCGGGCTGGATGGGCGGCCGGATGTTCTTCTCCACACCCGGCCGCGAGCGCACGCTGGCACAGTTGCGTGAGGCAGGGCTCGAACTCGCCTGGGACCGCAACGTCGACGACCCGCTCGGGAGTTCGGCCTACTTTATCTGCGCGGCACTCCCCGAGTAGGTCCGCGGGCCACCGGTCACGCGCCCTTCCCTCGCCCAGTCACGCGGGTGTGCCCCACAGCTTTATCAATGCGTCAACCGACTGGAAAGCTATGGTTTACGAGACGGGAAACCGGACCGTCGACGACGCCGTCGAGCGGGTGCTGGCCGGCGAGCAACTGGACCGTCGGGACGGCCTGGCGCTGGTCGCACAGCCGGTGGAGGACCTGGCGCCTGCGGCCGACTACGTCCGGGCCAAAGTTGGCGACAACACGGTCGACGCCTGTTCGATCGTGAACGCGAAGGCGGGCAACTGCGCGGAGGACTGTGGGTTCTGTGCGCAGTCGGTTCACTTCGACACCGGGATCGACACCTACGATTTCCTCGACCCCGAGCGGGTCCTGGAGGCCGCAGAGCGCGCCGAGCGCGACGGCGCACAGCGCTTTGGCGTCGTGGTCGCGGAGAAGGGTGTCTCGAAACAGGACCGCCCGGGCGAGTGGGAGGAGGTGTTGCGGGCCATCCGCCTCGTCCGCGAGCGGACCGACATCGAGGTCGACGCGTCACTCGGCATCCTCACCGACGAGGAGGCCCGGGTCCTCGCCGAGGAGGGGGTCAACCACTACAACCACAATATCGAGACCTCACCCCGGTTTTTTCCGGAGATCGTCGAGACTCACTCCTTTGCGGACCGTGTTCACACCCTCGAGGTGGCAAAGCGCGCGGGGATGGACCTCTGTGCGGGCGTCATCCTCGGGATGGGGGAGTCGCCGACCGACCGTGTCGACGCGGCCGTGGCACTCCAGGACATCGGTGTCTCCTCGCTGCCGGTCAACATCCTCAACCCTGTCGCCGGCACGCCGCTCGGCGAGGAGTTTGGCGACTCGGCTGACATTACCACCGAGGAGATCCTGAAGACGGTCGCGACCTACCGGCTGCTTCACCCCGAGGCCAGGGTGCGGCTGACCGGGGGGCGGGAGGCTAACCTCGCGGTCGACGAACAACATCTGCCCTTCGAGGCCGGCGCCGACGGCATCCTGACCGGCGACTACCTCACGACATCGGGCCAGTCACCGGGCGACGACATCGAGATCATCGAGCGGGCCGGGCTGGAGCCGAATCAGGAGGCAAACGAGTTCGACCCGGAGGCGGTCAAAGCCCGGGGGGCGGCCGACGAGGGACCCGACACCGCGGCGGGCACGGCGACGAGCAACGCCACAGACGACTGAGCGCCGCCGACCGTAGCCGGGGCTGACTGTCGGAGCACAACGGAAAACGAGGGGGCCGGGGAGGCCCCCGCGTGTGACACTACGGAGCCATCCGGCTCCGGAGAGAGATAGCGCCCGCGGCGACAAAAGCCTGTTGTGACCCGGTCTGAGACGGGCGCTCGCGCCCGCTCAGGGGCGTATCAGAGGCGTCTCGCCGGCCCTGACTGCGTCGCCTCTGGAGACGGCGAGGTCCGAGCGGTCGACCTCCGACGGAAACAGGAGGTCGACGCGGCTGCTGAAGGAGATGTGCCCGATCCGTTCGCCACGGTCGACAGTCACCCCCTCGGTGACGTACGGGTGGGTCCGGCGGGCGACCGCGCCGGCGACCAGGACGACCTCGTGGTCGCCGAAGTCGACACGGAGCCGTTCGTTACGGTCCGAGGACTTTGTGAACGCCGGCCAGTGGCCGCCCGGCGAGTGTTCGACGGCCTCGACGGTCCCGCCGTAGGGTGCCCGGTTCACGTGGACGTGGTGGAGGTTCATGAAGATACCGAGCCGGAGCCGGTCGCCCTCCTCGCGGAGCACGGAGACGGTCCCGTCGGCCGGGGCGACGACCCCCTCTGCGGGGGTGGTCCGCTCGGGGTCACGGTGGAACCAGAACACCGCCCCCGTGAGCGCCCAGAGGGCGACCCCCGCGGGTAGCCAGAGGACTGCGCCGACCACGCCGACTGCCGCCACGGGGAGTCCGTAGCGCCACGCACCGCGGGCGAAGGCGTTCACGCACACCAGTTCGCGCGCCCGGGCACAAAGCTGTCGGCTCGTGGCTCGCCTGCCGACCGCCGGGTCACGAGGGCCGCCCCCGGCGGCATATATACTTTGCACCGTTACCGGGGCCTGTGACCCGCGACGAACTGGCCGTCTTCGGGGACGACCTCGTCGAGTCCGTCGGCGCCGAGGTCGGGGCCGAACGGCTGGCCGCGCTCGCACGTGAGCACCAGGCTGGGGTCCGTGACCGCCCCGGCGTCGACAACATCGTCTACGAGTGGCGCCGCCAACTCCCCGGGGACCCGCTGGTTCTTCGGACGACGGCCGTCTACGTCCTCGCGCTGCCCGAGGGCGTCTGGGCGGAGTTTCTCGACGAGTTGGGAGCCGACGACCGGGAGGCGGAGGCGCTCCGCCGGCTCCACGACCGACAGGCCGACCGCCTGGTCGACTCGGCTGACGGGCTCGACGAGCACGCGACACTAGTGCTCGCTCGACCCTGAGACGGCGGTTTTCGGGCGCTATCCCTGAGACACAGACCCGGTATGAGGGGCGTATCGGCCCCCCACGGTTTTCAAAATCGAAACCTCTGTTTCACATTCCAAAACTAATTTTTGCCAATGGGAGCGTTTATATGACTGGCGCCCCTTGTTTTAGCTGTAATGAGCACTCAAAAACGCGTTCAACAGGAGTTTGGGACCGTCCACGAAAGCGATGCGCTGCGCCTCGAGGAGGAGAAGGCCGAGCAGATCGTCGACGCCCTGAACACGGAACTCGCTGACACCTACGCACTGTACCACCAGCTCAAAAAGCATCACTGGAACGTCGAGGGTGCGGAGTTCCGCGACCTCCACATATTCCTGGGTGAGGCTGCCGAGAACGCCGAGGAGGCCGCCGACGCGCTCGCGGAGCGTGCCCAGGCACTCGGTGGGACGCCCGTCGCGGGCCTCGGGACCATGCAGGAACACGCAACCGTCGAGCCCGAGGACCGGGACGTCTACGGGATCCGCGACTCGCTTGAGGCGGATATGGCCGTCTACGGCGACATCATCGAGACGATGCGGGACCACATCGAACTCGCGGAGAACCTGGGCGACCACGCGACAGCCCAGATCGTCCGGGAGCTGCTGGTTCAGGTCGAGGACGACGCCCACCACATCGAACACTACCTCGAGGACGACTCGCTGGTGCTCGAAGAGAGCCTCAACTGAGGCCGTCGGCGACTGTCTGCGGGTTTTTTCTCTGCCGGAGCCCCGGTAGTCACGGCTCGAAGCGCTGTTTTGGCCGACCAGACACGGAACCGTATCGTCGAGTCGACACCACATCCTGGCCTGCCCTCGACTGAGTCGAGAGGTGCGTCGCTGCTCAGCTACGGGTCTAGTGAGACGGTGAGGTCAGTCGCGATCCACCCATCCTTGTTATTCTGTTCGACGAAGACGGTACGGTCCGGGGAGCTGTTGTGTGCGGTCACCGGCGGCTCGCGGTCGTCGGCCACCCGTTCCCGGTGTGACGCTGTCATCGATATGGATTAGGCCGCCCTAAATCTAAAAGGGTTTTGGTCGGCCTAATCCGTGAGTGGCTTGTGCGGGGAGTTCCCATCGTCAGGTATGAGCGACGGCGAGCGCGGCGGCGACGAGGGACCCCGCAGTGACCGGCGCGCCGGGCGTGAGCCGGGGGCGCGTGCCGGCGACGACCGGCTCCGCGAGCAGGTGACCGAGCTCGCGGAGACGCTGACGGAGCTAGAGGCGGAACTCGGCGGCGGGTCCCGCCGCCCACAGCTGCGCGACCTGGTCCGGTTCACCCGTGAGGTGACTATCCCGGCTGTGATCCTCGTCCTGCGGACGAACATCCAGGCGCTGAAACTCCTCCAGCGGGCGCTGGCCTTCGGCGACCGGAACAGTGGGGACGAGGGCCGGCTCAGACAGCGGGCGGAGGAGGCCGGCCGGTCGGCGCTGACGGAGCTCGACGGCGCGCTCGAGGACCTCGGTGACGCGCTGTCGGGGACGCAGGACAGCCGGGCCCGTGACCTGCTCGGGCAGGCCCAGGACCTCCAGGCAGAGGTCGAGACAGAGCTGTCCCGTGAGTCCGGTGCCGACCCGGACACGGGTGTCGGTGTCGACGACTCGGAGGGTGTCGAGATCGACGTCGACGCCGAACTCCGGTCTATCAAGGACGAACTCGACGAGGGCAACGGCGCGGGCGACGGGCGCGACGAGGATGCCGGGTAGCGAGAGCTGTCCGCGGGCTCGCGTCGTGGCCTACTCCACCGGCTCGAACCGGTAGCCGTCCCACGCCTGGCTCGCCGGTTCGCGGATCCCCGCGCTGGGCTCCCGGAGCTGTTCGACGTGGACCGGCCGGACACGGTCGCCGGTCTCGACGGCCCCGGTCGTCACCCCGCCCAGCGCCCGCACCGAGGTGCCGTCGACGTCGAACTCGACGATAGCGAGCGTGTTCGGCTCGCGAACCCCCGGCGGCGTCGCGGTGCTGGTCGTCCAGGTCACCACGTCACCGGTCCGGTCGGCGAGGTCGACGGCTTCGGTCTGTTCCTGGCCACACTCCGGGCAGACCCCGTGGCCCGGGTAGGTGAGGTGGCCGTCCGGACACCGGTGTGCGTCGAGGCTCATACGCTGGCCCCCTCGACCAGCGTCGTGACGACGCAGTTCCCGAACCCGCCGACGTTGCAGGCCAGCCCGCGGTCGGCCTCGACCTGGCGCGCGCCGGCTTCACCCTGGACCTGCTCGTACAGTTCGACCACCTGGGCCACGCCGCTGGCACCCAGGGGATGACCCTTTGATTTCAGCCCGCCGGAGGTGTTTACGGGGAAGTCGCCGTCCCGGGCCGTTGTCCCCTCCCCGGCCAGTTGCCAGGCGGTCCCCTGGTCGGCAAAATCTAGCCCCTCGAGTTGGAGGAGTTCGAGAATGGTGAACATGTCGTGTAGCTCGGCGATATCGACGTCGTCGCGGTCCCAACCGGCCATCCTGAAGGCCTGCTCGCCACTCTCGACGACGCCCCGCATCACTGTGGGGTCCTCCCGTTCGTGGACGACGTGGGTGTCGGTCGCGCCGGCGACGCCGGCCACCCGGAGAAAGTTGTCGGCGTACTCCTCGGCGCGGTCGGCCGGACAAAAGAGGAGTGCGGCGCCACCGTCGGTCACCGGACAGAAATCGTAGAGACGCAGCGGGTCCGCGATAATCGGGCTGTCGAGGGCCGTCTCGATGTCGATCTCCTTCCGGAACTGGGCGTTGGGGTTGAGTGTGCCGTTGGCGTGGTTCTTGACCGCAACCTCCGCCAGGCTCTCGCGGGGCGCGTCGAAGCGTTCGAGATAGTGACGGGCGGTCAACCCCGCAAACGAGGGGAGTGTGACCCCGTGTTTGTACTCGACGGGGTGGGTCACCGAGGCGATGACGTCCGTCGACTCGGCGGTGGTCCGGTGGGTCATCTTCTCCCCGCCGACGAGCAGGGTGCAGTCGCTGGCGCCGGAGGCGACCGACTGCCAGGCCTCGAACACGCCTGCGCCGCCGGTCCCGGAGGTGTTGTCGACCCGCTCGGCGTAGGCACCCAACATCCCCATGTCGTGTGCCAGGGCGTTCATCAGGCCGGTCTGTCCCTCGAACTCGCCGCTTGCCATGTTGGCGACGTAGATGTGTTCGACGTCCTCTCGCGGAACCCCCGCGTCCGCGAGACACGCCTCACCGGCCTCGGTGAGGAGGTCACGGACCCAGGCGTCGCGCTGGCCGAACTGTGTCATCGACGCGCCGATAATTGCGACATCCATGTCCTCACCATCGACCTCCCGGGTCTTTGTCCTTGTTGTCGGAGCGGAGCGACAGGTATTTTAGGCCTGCCTAAAGACGTTCGTGCAGAGATGTTAGGTCAGCCTAAAACACCGGGCCCCGGCGACGTCTGTGTCGTCGTTCCGACGGTGCGCGAGCCCGAGTGCGTACGAGCCTACGTCGCTAACGCCCGGAAACACGGCTTCGACACGGACCGCCTCCACGTCGTGCTTGTCACCGAGGACTTCTGTGACACCGCGGCGATGACCGCCATGCTCGAGGACCTGGGGGTGTCGGGTGTCGTGTTCGACGGCACCCGGCGTGCGCAGTGGCTCGACGGAAACGGTGTCGGGGAGTTTGCTCACCTGGTCCCCGAGGCCAGCCACGCACAGACCTCCTTTGGCCTGCTGTACCTCTGGGCCCACGACTTCCCCTACGGTGTCTTTGTCGACGACGACACCCGCCCGCACGGCGACGAGGACTTTTTCGGGGCCCACCTACGCAATCTCGGCTTCGAGGGCGACCTCGAACAGGTCGCCTCCGACGAACAGTGGGTGAACGTCCTCTACCAGAACGCCGACGACCACGGCCTCTACCCGCGGGGCTACCCCTACAGCGCGATGGACGAGACCGTCGAACGGACAACGACGACGGTCGACGATGTCGTCGCCTCCCAGGGGCTGTGGACCAACGTTCCCGACCTGGATGCCGTCCGGATCCTGCTGGATGGGGACCTCCAGGGGCAGGCACAGACACGCACGAACACGGCGGATTTCGGGGACGACTTTGTCGTCGCGCCGGGCAACTATCTCACCGTCTGCTCGATGAATCTGGCCTTCCGGCGCGAGGTGGTCCCCGCCTTCTACCAGTTCCCGATGGACGACAACGAGTGGGGGGTCGGCCGGTTCGACGACA
>CAZQZE010000044.1:0-12948 GCA_964597715.1 uncultured Halobacteriales archaeon | reverse complement strand
GTCACCTCGCCGTTGCTGTGTTCCACGCTGTTCCGGTAGAGGTTCTCGAACAGCTGTTGGAGCCGGCTCCGGTCGGCCTCGACCACACGTGACACGTCAACGTTGAGCGTTCCCACCTCGGTGTCGACGGTCTGCCAGCCGCGCTCGGCGACGTCCGCGAGCGCGACGGGTTCGACCTCGGCCACCTCCTCGCCCTCCCGGGCCAGGGCCAGCAGGTCCTCGATGAGCGCCTGACTCCGGTCGATTGCGTCGGCCGCCTGTGTGAGGTGGTCACTCTCACAGGTCTCCTGTGCCAGTTCGAGATGGCCCTCAGCGACGGTGAGCGGGTTCCGCAGGTCGTGGCTGACGATACCGGTGAACTCCTCTAAGCGCTCGTTCTGGCGCCTGAGGTTCTCCCGGCGCTCGGTCTGTCCGGTGATGTTCTTCGACACCGCAATCCCGTAGATGACCCCCTCACCGTTGCTCCGGACGGGGACCGTCCGGACCCGGTACCGCTCCCCGTTGTACTCCTGTTCGAAGGTGTGACCCGCCCCCGCCAGTGTCTCCCGGTAGTAGCGAGCGGTCTCGTCGGCGATCGCCTCGGGAAACAGGTCGTGTGGGGTTGTCCCAACAACATCGTCAGGGGAGAGCCCCACCGCAGCCAGTTCCCGCCCACCGGCTCGGACGTACCGGAGGTCGGTGTCGAACAGAAAGACGGCACCGTCGGGAAAGTTCCTGATCAGTGTCTGGTACTGGCTTTTGAGCGTCTGTAACTCCCGCTCTCGCTCGCGCTGTTCGGTGATATCCCGAAACTCGACGACCAACTGTTCGATGTCGCCGTTTGTCGTCACGGGTGCCACCTCACACTCCCGGATGGCCTGACCCACCGGCAGGTCGAGTGTGACGACGTACTCGACCGGACGGCGTTGCTCGACACACGTGCGATACGCGCCGACCACCTTTTGTCCGTTCTCGGGTCCGAGCGCCTCCTGTGGCGTGTTACCGACGACCTGGGCTCTGTCACGGCCGATGAGTTCGACCGCCCGCGGGTTACACTCCCGGTAGCGAAACCCTGTCCTCTCGACAGCCAGGAGCAGAAGACCGTTCTGTGCGTTCTCGAAGACGGCGCTGTACTCCCGCTGTGTCTCGCGGAGTTGCCCCGCTGTCTGTTGCTGTCTGACGGCGTTACGGACCCGGTTGGCCAGCAGTTCGTACTGTTCGGTGCCGCTTTGCTTCTGGAGATAGTCGGTCACGCCCGCGGCGATAGCGTCGCTTGCGACCTCCTCGCTACCCCTGCCGGTAAACAGAATAAACGGGAGGCTGGGATACTCCGCCCGGACGGCCCGCAGGAATTCGAGCCCGTCCATCCCGAGCAGATTGTAGTCCGAGACGACACAATCGGGCGGGCACTCCTGGATACGCGCTACCCCCTCGTCGGCGGTGGCTACTGTCTCGACAGCGAACCGGTCGTCCTGGCGCTCGAGAAACGTCTTCGTCAGGTCCGCAAAGTCCGGGTCGTCCTCAACGTGGAGTACCCGAATCCGCTGTTGACCGGCGATGGACATAATGTGGTATTCGTGACTATCGATAAAACGGTTTGCAGTGATTCGGGCACAGGGCCCTTCACCCACCTGTTCCGCTCCCCGCCGCGACAGTTCGCCCTCCCCGGGGTACCAGCACCCCCGCTGCCGTCGTCACCGGGTGGCAGACGAACCACCGGGGGCTACGCGAGAGACACGGCTTCCCGGAGGGCGGGTACCGGGGCCTGGGACCCCACCCGTCCCGTGACACTACCCCCAAAGGGGCGTGGGATGACCGTACCCCCTCGGAGCCCCTCCGGTTTTCACCCCTGAGACCGCGGCCACAATAGCTTAGACAGACCGGATAGTGTAGGTGTGCATGGCGGTTTCCTGGCTGACGGTATACCGCGCTGCCCTGCTGTGTGCGGTCCCGGTCGGCCTGTTCGTGCTCTACCGAGCCACCAGCCACCGGGAGACGAGGGGGGCGCGCCCGCTCGCTCTCCTCGTCTGTGGCGGTCTGCTCTATGTCGCGGTCAAACTGGCCGTCTCGGCCGTGCGAGGGACACCTGCCGTCTTTACGGTCACGAGACTCAACCCGCTTGCCGCCGGGCTCGCGACGACCGGGTTCCTCCTCCTCGCGATCGAGTATACCGGCGTCGAACATCCGGTCTCGGGGCGGACTGTTGGACTCCTCGTAGTCGAGCCGGTTGTGGTGACCGCTCTCGTCTGGACCGACATCGCGTACCTGTGGGCGCCGGCCGGTCGCGACCCGAGCACGCTGTCCGGCTACGCGTGGGAGGTGACCGGTGTTGCCGTTGCGAATCAACTGTACATGAACGCCCTGCTGGTCCTCGGGGTCGTCCTCCTCGGTCGGTTTGCCGTCCGGTCCGCGACTGTCTTCAGGCTGCAGGCAGTTGCGCTCCTTCTCGCAGCGGTCGGGCCCGTGGTCGGGAATCTCGCGTTCTACGCCGGGGCTGTCCCGTTCAACCCCACGCCGGTCGCGTTCGTCCTCTCGGCCCTTCTCATTGCCTGGGCGATACTCCGGACCGGCTTTCTCGACCTCGTCCCCGTCGGTCGGAACGCGGTCGTGAGCAATCTCGACGCCGGCGTCATGACCGTCGACAGTGACCACCGGGTGATCGACGCCAACGAGTCCAGCCACCGAATGCTCGGCTTCGACGACGCTGATCCGCCCGTGGGCTGTCACGTCGATACGGTATTCGCGGAACGGCCGGCCTTCGGGGAGCGGTACTGGTCGGCCACCGACGGCGGCGGCGACCAGGCGTCGGTCGTCGAGGCTGACGGACGGTACTTTCGGCTGAAGGCGACACCGCTCGAACGCCCCTCCGGGGGTCCGCTCGGTCATACGGTCGTCATCCGTGACGTCACAGACCGGGCCCTCCGGGAGCAGGAACTCGAACAGAAAAACGAACAACTCGAGCAGTTCGCCGGCATGGTCAGTCACGACCTCCGGAACCCGCTGGAGGTAATTCTCACACGCACAGAACTCATCGGCAACGGCGGCGACCCGCAGGAACATCTGACCCCGATAGAACGCTCGGCAACGCGGATGCAGAATATGATCAGAGACCTGCTCATACTGGCGCGTGCCGACCAGCACATCGACGACCCGGGGCCGGTGTCGCTCAGTAGCACCGTCGAGGACGGCTGGAGTAACGTACAACTGGGCGAGACGGAGCTTGACCACTGTGTTCCCGGCCACGTGATGGTCAACGCGGACCGTGACCGCCTGATGAACGTCTTCGAAAATCTCTTTCGTAACGCCAGAGAGCACAACGAGCCGGCACCCACCGTCCGGGTCGGCGTCCTGGAGCGCGCGACAGCCGACGGGGACGGGGACGGGGACGGGGCGCTGACCGGGTTCTTTGTCGAGGACGACGGCGACGGGATACCCGCGGCCGAGCGTGACGAGGTCTTCGACCACGGCTACTCGACCAACAGAGACGGCACGGGGTTCGGACTCGCGATTGTCCAGGAGGTCGTCAGGGCACACGGCTGGTCTCTCTCGGTCTGTGACGGCGACGACGGCGGCGCACGATTCGAGGTCACCGGCGTCGAACGCGGCCAGCCGACCGAACGACCCCCGCCCGACACAGCAAAACGGTAGCCCACCCCGGGCCGCCAACACCACTGCCGACATCTCACCCGGCCACGGTACGGGCCGCCAGGCAGCGCGACCCTCGAGCGGGCGCAAGAGGGTGTGTCGACACACTCACGCGCACAGCCGCCGTCCCCCGCCGCGAACGCGGTCAGCCGTTCACCACGTCGCGTGGCCTCGTGTTGTGCCCTGCACAGCCCTCCGCACCCCCAGGGAAACGCGCCGCGGCGTTTGCGCCGCCCGCGGTGCGCGAGCCGTCTCCCCGTGACGCGTGGGTGGCTACAGCGAGGCCGGTGGGGCCGACCGGGCGACACCGCTGCACTCACCCACAGCGGACCAGTTCAACGACGAACACACTGCCTTCGGGGTCGTTGTCCGTGACCCAGACGGCACCCCCGTAGCGGTCGACGAGTGTTCGGACGAGATAGAGCCCCAACCCGATCCCCTCGCTGTCGAGGCTTTTTTTACTCTCCTCGAAGATCCGGTCTCTCCGGCCGTCGGGGATGCCCGGCCCGTTGTCCGCGACACGAACCCGGACCACATCGTCCGCCGCCGACGCCGTGAGGGTGACCTCGGGGAGGTCCTTGTCGTTGTGTACGACCGCGTTGTTCAGCAGGTTTCGAAACACCGAGGCGACCATGTCGTCGGCCAACACCTCGACGTCCGGGAGTGACCCCTCGACCGAGACGATGGCGCGCTCGTGACCCGCCCGGACGTCCTCGACCTGTTCCGCGAGGACGGGCCGGAGGTCGACCGAGGTGCGGTCAGCCTCCGAACGGAGCAACACCTCGGTGACGTCGCCGGCCGTCTCGGTGATGTCCACGGCCTCGCGACCCGCCTCCAGGACCCGTTGGCGGTACTCCTCGCTGTCGTCCCCAGGCTCCCCCTGCAGGAGGTCGCCGTACGCGAGCACGCGCTGGAGGGCGCTCCGGACGTCGTGGCGGACGACCTGGTTGAGTACCTCGAGACTGTCGCGCTGGCGCTCGAGTGTCTGTTCGTACTGCTTTGACTCGTCGATATCGAGGTGGATCCCGACGGCTCGAACCGGGTCGCCGTCCCCGTCGCGCTCGACGACCCGACCGATAGCGCGGACCCACTTCCAGTCGTCGTCGGCGGTTCGCATCCGGTGTTCCCCCTCGTAGAGTTCGGTCTCACCCGCGACGTGGCTGTCGAGGGCACCGTCGATCCGGTCGCGGTCGTCGGGGTGGACGCGTTGCTCCCACTCCTCGAAGCGGGGCGCAATCTCCTCGGGTGAGTGGCCGAATATCCGGGCCCACTGCTCGTTGAACTCGACCTCGTCGGTGGTCATGTTCCAGTCCCAGACGCCGAGGTTTGCGCCCTCGACGGCGAGTTCGAACCGCTCTTTGAGCCGCTGGAGGGTCCGCTCCTGCTGTTTCCGCCCGGTGATATCGGTCGAGACACCACAGAGGCCGGTGATCTCGCCGTCACCGTCGTAGACCGGGGATTTTCGTGTGAGCCGGACGGTGTCGCCTGTCGCCGTCGGGACCGTCTCCTCCAACTCGATCGTCTCGCCGTTCTCGATGACGCGCCGGTCATCCGACCGCGCTCTCTCGGCGACCGCCGACGAGAAGAGTTCGCCGTCTGTCAGCCCGACGATGTCCCGGTCGCCGAGGTCGAGCAACTCACGACAGGCCTGATTCATGAGGAGATACCGGCCCTCGGTGTCCTTCAGAAACACCGCCGCGGACATCGTCTCCAGTACCGTCTCGAACCGGCGGGCCGTGCGCCGGAGTCTCTGCTCCTGTTCGCTCTGTTCGGTGACATCCCGCCCGACCCCCACAATCCGGGTTACCTGTCCGTCCTCGGCGATCGGGGTGAGTCTCGTCTCCCAGTGACTGACCCCGCCCGACGGCTCCGGGTCCAGGGTCTCCTCGTACTCGACGGTCTCCCCCCGTTCGACACACTGACGACAGTTCGCCGCGACCGCCGTCCCCCGTTTGTCGCCGAGCACCTCCTGTGGCGTCTGTCCCCGCAGTTCGTCCTCGGCAATCCCGGTCTGCTCCCGGTGTGAGGCGTTGCTCCGCCGGAAGACGAACCTGTGGCCGTCGTCGGCCTGTTCGACATCGACCAGAAAGGCGGCGTCATCCATCCCACGGAGGATCGCCCCGGAGACACTCTCCGATGCGCCGCCGGGCCCTCGGGAGCCGTCGGCGTCAGTATCACCGCTCGAACCGTCGCGCATCTCGCTCATTCTGAGGTACGTAGCGCACACTGGCAATTATACCCCGGGATCACTCCCCGACCGCCCGAGTCCTCCGTCGAGAGCCCCGTTCGCCCCGCAAAACGGGCTGTGTCGGCGCTCGCGAGCCGCGACAGTGTTATGACCTGGGCGGCCCCCCCTCGTGGCGCTCTCAACGGCGAAACTACCCGCCAGGCAGTTGTGTCGTGTCCCACACCGCAGTCTGACAGGTGTGGTGAGGCCGACCCCGTCACCGCGTGTTACTCCTCTGAGGGGACCGGCGCCGCCCTGCCGCCGGAGTTGTCCGGGAGGTCGACCCCTGCCCGGTTTTTCGCCAACTCGGTCCGCAGGAGGTCGCCCTCGAGGTCGGCGTCGGCGAGGTCCGCGACGAACTCCAGTGACTTTGCGTGTGCGCCAAACGGGGTTCCGGACAGCGACGCGAGCGGCCCGGTGAGGTGGCCCGGCTCGTCGTACTTCTTGGAGTGGATCTCCTCGAGTGAGAGCCCCTGCAACTGCTGTTCGACCTCGGCGCGGGCTGTCGGTGTGAGCCAGCCCAGTCGCTCGTAGTACCGCAGTGCACAGAGGGCGCCGCTGGTTCCGAACGTCGTCCCGAGATATCTGGCCCACCGGATGAGCGTCTCCGCCCGGTCGGTGTCGACCGGGCTGTCGAGGTACGGCCGCGCGTGGTCGGTGTCCTCCATAGATATATATGGCATCCCCCGGGCTAAAACACCGGTCTCGAATCGAACGGTGAGTCGCGTCAGGCCAGGAGCCCGCCGGCGACCGTCTGGGTCCCCGCGGCGACGACCGCACCGGTCCAGGTCAAAAAGACAAAGTGGGTCAGCGCGCTCACGAAGTGCCCGCGGTCGATCACACGGATCATCAGCGAGGAGAGCACGGCGTTCAGGAGCACGACGACGAGCAGCAGAAACGTCATGAGGTCGATATCGTAGCTGGCAGTCGAGAAGAGTGACCCGACCAGGTCGCTGTTCTGTCCCCCCAGCCCGTCGGCGATCGAGAGCATCTGCTCGGCGATCTCCAGGCCGATAAACGCGGAGAACAGCGCCGCGCCGGTGATCCCGTAGATGACGCCGATGAACGTCCGTGTGGCCTGTTGGCGCTGTTCGCGCACCCGCAACACCTCGTTGATGTTTGCGGAGATGATCGCCCCGAGTTGGCGCGGCTCCCCGCCCATCCGCCGCCCGACGACGTACATATCCCCGAACTTGTGGATGAGATACGACCCCGTTTCGGCGGCGAACAGCTCCCACGACCCCTTGACGTCGATCCGGGTCCGCAGCCGCTTGTAGAGGTTCTCGACGTTGCCTGTCAGCGAGCCAAAGTCCTTCTGCCGGAGCGACTCGAGGACGTTCGCGGTCGAGGTCTGTTTCACCGACTCGACACTGCCGAGCGCGCGGATAAACGCCGGGAACTCCCGGTCGCGGTCGGTCACCCGCTGTTCCTCGCGCCGCATCGCTAGCCCGGGAATGAGCATCGGTGTGGTCGGGATGGCGAGATACACCGGCAGCGGGAGCACATCCGGGGCCAGCGGCGTGTACCCGAGGCCGACGGCCGCAACGGCGACCGTCGCCACCACCGAGAGGACGACCCCGGCGACGACAGCCGGCCACACCTGTGTTGCGGGGGAGTGTTTGCCCCCAGTCCCGACCCACACCGGGTCACTGGGGGCGGTCGTGTGGATCAACACCAGAAAGCCGAGTTGGACCATCCCGAACATGGCGATGACACCGCCCATCAGCAGCGTCGGCGGGGTGCCAAGCAACAGCGGCAACACCGTCGCAAACACCAGAATGAACGTCGTCGACAGCATCATCGAGAGATACAGCTCCTTCATCACGTCGAGTTTCGACAGCGCCGCCTCGTACCTGATGACGAACTCCTGGATGATCGACTCCTGTTCGTCGATCAGGAAGTCGTCGAGCGCCTGGCCGGCGCCGACGGTGTAGGCCAGCCGCTCGAGAAAGTCCGAGAGCAACTCCGAGGAGACGCGTTTCGAGCGGCGCCGGCAGGCGTCGTCGAGTGACTGGTTCCACGTATCGACCAGGGCGGTGACCCGCCCCATCTCCTCGGCGAGCGTGCCGTACTCCTCGGCCCGGGCCAGTGTTCGGAAGATCTCCACGCGGTCGATATTCGTCGTCGAGAGGACGGTAATGTGTGTCAGCAGGAGGTGAAACTGCTCGCGAACCTCCCGGCGCCGCCGGTCGGCGGCGACCTTCGGGTACATGGCCGCGACAACCGGCGGGACGAGACTCAGCAGGCCGAGCGGCACGGTCACGAACAGTCGGGGGCTGGTGAGGGCGAGCCCGACCCACACGATGACGGGAAACGCGAGCCCCGGCAGGAGCACGAGGGCGACGTACCGCTCGACCGACACCTGCATATACCGGTAGGCGTCGACGGCCGACCGGAGGAACCGGCGCAACTCGCCCGCCACGCCGTCCGACTCCTCGCCCAGGTCTGGCTCGCGACGCGTCGCCACTACGGGCCCACCTCCGCGAGCCCGCGCATCTCGACCGGGAGTGCCTGGACCCCGTCGCGCTGGAAGGTCTCGATCGCCTCGTTGACCTCGTGGTACCCCACGACGTCGGCGTCGATCAGCCGGCGGATGATCTCCGCCCGACGGTCGAGTTCGGTGTAGATCTCCCGGGTGTCCTCGTAGCCCAGCAGGGTCGCGATCTGGTTCTCGAGGACGTGGCTGTTGTTCCGACCCTTGAATGCGACCTCGTCCTCGCGGGGGTCCCAGCTGAATGACTCACGGGTCACGACCCCGCCTTCCTCGTCGGAGTAGCCCTCGATCTCCTGAACGCTGGTCACACGACGGAGGACCTCGTCGTCCTGTTTGACCCGGTTCTGGAACAGCGCAACGTCGCAGTTGTCCATGAACGTCTCCGGGACGTTGATCGGGTTGGAGGTGAACCGCTGGATCATCGAGACGATGTCGCTGGCGTGGAAGGTGAGCAGGACCGGGTGACCGGTCTGTGCGGCCTGGAAGGCCATCTGTGCCTCGGCCCCACGCACCTCGCCGACGACAATGTACTCCGGGCGCGACCGGAGTGCCGCGGCCACCAGGTCGAACATGTCGACCCCCGAGCCGCCCTCGCCGCCGCCGCCTTCACGGGTGAGCAGTTGCTGCCAGTTGTCGTGTGGGGGCATCACCTCGGCGGTGTCCTCGGCGGTGTAGATCTTGTGGTCCCGGGGGATGAACGAGAACATCGAGTTGAGTGTCGTGGTCTTTCCCGAGGCGGTCTCCCCGACCACGAACACCGTCTGTTCGTTCTCCATACACAGCCAGAGATACGCCGCGAGCTCCGGCGACAGCGTCCCCCACTTCGTGATCTGGAAGATCGACAGCGGGACATCCTCGCCCTGCCGGATCGTGAGCGAGGGGCCCTTGATACTCACGTCGTCGGAGTAGATGATGTTGATCCGGGAGCCGTTCGGGAGCGTCGAGTCGATGATCGGGTCCGAGTCCGACACCGGATGGTCCATCCGCTCGCCCATATTCCGGATCCAGCTGTCGAACTGTTCGGTGTCGCCGAAGTCAGCCGTCGTCTCGACCATCCCGAACACCCCGTGGTCGACATAACAGGCGTGGGGGCCGATGACGTGGATATCCTCGTTCATCGGGTCGGCCATCACCGGCTCCAGGGGGCCCAGCCCGACGATATCCCGCTTGAGGACGTACCGGAGCCGGTTGTAGGTCTGCCGGTCGACGGCGAACTGGCCGCCCGTGACCGCCCGCCTGACCCGGCCGAGCAGGGAGCCGCCAGCCTCGCCGATGGTCAGCACCTCGTCGACGAGTGTGTCGATGTGGGCGTCGAAATCCTCGCTCTCGCCGGGGACGGGCTTCGTGACCGAGCGGTCGAGTACCTCCCCGCGGAGCTGTCCGTAGAGCTGTTCCTCGCGGGGGGACAGCGACGGCTCGAGACAGTAGTAGGTGGTGTCGCTGCCGGGCTCACCGTGCACGTGGACGTACACCGGCGGCTCGGCCGGGTAGAGCAGATTCGGCTTTCCGGTGTCGTGTTCGTCCGTCGGCTCCTCGGCGTAGACGGGGTAGGTCCCGGTCCGGCCGTGAAAGGACTCGAGGTGGTCGGCGACGTGGGCGTGGTCGTCCATGACCGCCCGGAGCGGCTCCGTGAGCCGTGTGTTCGCCCTCATGCCACTGTCCTCGATTCGATGACGAGCCCACGGCCCTGCTGGACCGAGAAGCTGATCGTGTCGTCGACGGGGTCTTTCATGCCGGCAAACCGGCGGACCACCGCCGTCCGCTGGACCGACTGACCGACAACCTCGCTCTGTATGTCGAGGAACACGTCGGCGGCCGACCGGAGCGGCCCCAGTGCGCGGTCACCCACCGTCGCGGGGTCGACGGTCAGCACGACGAGTGTGTTTGCCGCGAGCGCCGTCTCTAGCCGGGCGGTGACCCGCTCCATCGCCAGGTCCGCGTCCTCGGTCCCGAGCACCGGCCCCAACTCGGGGTCGTTCCGACAGAGCGCCCCGAACCCGTCGGCGACGACGGCCCTCCGGTCCCACAGCGGGCTCGGGCGCAGAAACCGGGCCACCAGCCGCTGGTCGCTGTCGACCTGTGCGCGGAAATACCGGAGACGGTCCTCAAGCAGGTGGTCGACCACGCCGTAGGACAGCGAGTGCATCTGGCTGACGTACTCGCCGACGGGCTGGTCCGTCGACACCACCCCGACAGTCGTCCCCTCCTCGCACAGCCCGTAAATGACCCGCGAGGCGAGGACCGACTTTCCGGCCCCGGTCTCACCCTCGACGAGGACGAGACTCCCGGCCGGGAGCCCACCGCCGAAGGCGTTGTTGACCCGGTCGCGCTTCTCCAGGCCGAGTGAGTGGTGGTTCATGTTCGGAACCTGAGTGTCGCGCGCTCGCTGCCGACCACGACCGTCAGACGGTGGTCGCCGGCGGCGACTGACTCGTTCACGACGACCCTGGCAACAGCCCCGGTGCGCCACGCGTCACCGTCGAGGACGGTGGCGTTGTACGACGACGGGGAGATGTAGCGGCCGTCGACGAGCACCTCGAGCACGGACGCCCGGGCGGCGAGTGTCCGTCTGCCGGTGTTTTTGACGAGCACTGTCACCGTCTCCTGTGTGTCGTTGTACACCGCATCGCTGCTGGCGTCGCTGATGACCTCGATATCGGTGTCGAGGTCGGCGGCGACGTCACCGCCACGCTCGTCCACCGAGTTCGCGATGTCGCCGACGGTCGTGACCATCACCCCCGAGACGGTGGCCGCGATACTCACCGCGGCGATAAAGATGACTAGCGTCGAGACGGAGGTGCTGGCCACTCAGACCACCTCCACGGCCCCGGTGACGGCGACCCCTGGCCCGGTGGCCACGAGCACCTGCCCGGGTGCACTCGGCTCGGTCCGTGTGAGTGTCAGGTTCTCGCCGGGGCCCCAGACCTCGGTTGCCGTGTCCCCCTCGACGGACCGGTTGGCCGCAGGCGGCGTGGCGTACTCCCCGTCGACCAGAAGGTCGACGGCCGGCACCTCGAGCGTCGAGGCCCCGGTGTTTTTGACAGTCACGGTGAGTGTCTCCTGGCTCGTGTTGTACGTGGCGTCGACCAGGCTGACGGCGGTGTTCTGGCGCTCGAGTGCGCGCTCGTCGCGTGCCTCGACCGCGTCGGCGCGTCGCTCGGTCGCCCGGTCGACGGCCGGATACAGGGTCGCGGCGCTCACCAGCAGTCCGATGAGCACCACGGCCACGGCACCACTCACACTGAAGCCCATTAGACATCATCGAGGCGAGCCAGGACACTCAGATACCGGTGCGAGACCGCGTGTTCGTCGGCTGTCGACTCGCTGGACCGGGTCGGGTCGACGTGCACGTCGAGTGTCGGCCCGCCGATCACGTCGACCAGGTGGTCTCTGACCTCCCGGGAGATCCACCCCGCGTCCTCGTAGTGGCCGACGGCGCGCAGCGCATCCGCGGGGCCGGACCCTTCCATCAGCACCGACAGCCACTCCATCACGAGCACCTCGCCCGCGTAACTGTCCGGCACCGACTCCAGCACCGGCCTCCGCCCGGGGATATCCCCCCGCCCCGACTCCGCCGACGACGCATGCGCCCGTTCCGGGTCCTGTTGCCCGTCCGGCGCCCGGTGCTGGTCCCGGTCGGTGGCCTCCCTGCCACCCTCCCCGTTCCCGGATGGCCCGTCCGCAGCCGTGTCGTCGGCGGGGTGGCTGTCGCCGTTCGCGCCGTTGCCCTGCTGTTCGAGGTCGTCGAAGGAGACGACCGACGCCTCCCCGCCGTCCGACGCTGTCCCGGCCGCGGCGGCTCCGTCCGTCGGGTGACCCGCACCCTCGCCGTTGCCCTGGGTTCCTGTGCCGTTCGCGTGACCCGTGTCCGCCGCCTCGCCGGGGTCGACGAACGGGTTCTCGGCCGCCGACAGCCGGTCGTAGATGCCGACCAGCTGGCGGACCCGCTCGTCCATCTCCTCGATGGTGTCGGCGAACTCCGCCTGTGAACTCTCGAGCGTGCGCAGCGACGACTCCACCGAGTCCACGTCGTCCTGTAGTTCGCCCATGCGCACGTCGAGTTCGCCGACATCCGGCCCCTCGTCCACGGGTGGCCCCTCGCCGTCGCCGGCCATCGGGTCCGCCGGCTGACCGGCGGCCGGCTCCTCCGGCGGCTGTCCACCATCCACTCCCCCGTCGGCGTGCTCCTCCTCCTCGTCCGTGTCGTCTCCTCCAAACAGACTCTCAAACATTGGTGATAGCGGCTCTTACCAGGCATAGTGGCGTGTCGGTCTTAGTCCGGCGGACCGGCTCAGGGTGCGACTCGGGACGCGATTCGAGTCTCGATTCGAGACCGGAGTCGGCCGGTGAAACCGTTCTCCGGACTAAGTGAGTATAGCCCCTCAATTCGGGTAGACACACCCCAGCGAAGCGGTGTGCAACACGCAATGACTCTACCAACACCCAACGACTCCGGCCGGGGGCAGGTCGGCATCGGCACGCTGATTATCTTCATCGCGCTGGTGCTGGTCGCTGCTGTTGCGGCTGGGGTCCTGATCGACACGTCCGGACAGCTCGAGTCCCGGGCGTCCGACACAGGCGCAGATGCACAGGCAGAAGTCTC
>CAZQZE010000043.1:0-13012 GCA_964597715.1 uncultured Halobacteriales archaeon | reverse complement strand
TAATGAACACCACTCATCACCGCAATGGGACATGAACGACTGACACCCACACACGTTCCAATTGAGCGATATTACACCAGCAGTACACATCGCCCTGACATCGGGAATCGCCGGCGTCACCGCGGTAATGACGGAACGTCGCGATGTCTTCCCCGGAGTGCTGATCCAATCTTTAGCAGCGCTGTTGGTGATTGTCGGGGCGCTCGGATAGTTCCCTACTATGTGGCCGGAGCCGTATCTGGGCTCGCTGCTTCCGGATTCTGATCTTGAACGGACAACTGCACGCGAGGGACTGGCGCTGCTCGGGCGGCGGAACCTCATTAGTGGTCTCGGTAGTGTACTCGCCATGGCGAGAGGTGCGGTCCCCCAGGGCGATTCGCCACCCAGCACGACGAACGAGACGGAGAGGCCAGACAACGAGCCGTCGTCCCCGGACAGGTCGGATGCGGGGTATCGATTCACCGCTCGAATTCGATACGGTGGGTCCAAACACGGGCTGGGGCGTACATGTGAGTGATTTCGACCGAAGCGGCAGGCGAGGCGACCGCCTGTCGGACTCAGCGGTCCTCGGTATCAACTGGCCAACATATCTCCCAGTTGAAAAGATTTCGCATTAGTTCGAGCGCCGCTCGTACAGTGGTGGGTCGAACGGATTTTCGATGTGGTCGCCGCTGTGCTGGTCCTTGCCAACGACTGTATCATCATTGACACGCACTTTGGTTTGACCGTCGAACCGAGTGAACGTGAACGGTCCACAGCGGTCGTACGACTGGCCTGCCTTGCTGTTCAGCAGCTCCAGCAGGTAGCTGGTGGCGATGCGCTCACCGACCTCCATCCCGGCGACCCCGTCGGACCGGTAGTGGATACCCGCAAAGTTCCGCCCGAGGTGTGTGTTCGCGGCCAGCTTGTTCGCCTCGGACTCGACCGTGAGCGGCTCGTTGAGGACCGAGCCGATCTCCACCAGCTTCGTCTCGCCGTTGTCTCGCTCAACAGCCTGCACCGGCTGGGGGACCTCGAAGGACTCGTTGAAAAAGGCCTTCAGAAGCGTCGCCGACGCCCCGGCCGTGACGCCGTGGCCGGCCGGGTACGACGGGTGGGTCGGCGACCCCACCGCGTACCCCTGCGGGAGCAGCACCGTGTCGAACCGCTCCTCCGTCCGGGCGATTGCCTCCGGGAGCTCGCCAGACCCGAGCCCGAGGGTGTCCGGCAGCGCGTAGTCCTCTCGCGCCGACCGGTCGCCACAGGACTCGTCGACCCGGACGTTACGGATGCGGCCACCGTACTCTTCGGGGCGGAGCCGCCGGTGGGCGCGCCACTTGTGGTACCAGCCACAGCGCAGGTGGGTATTGTGGATGCCGGCGATCACGGCCTGATACGCGCTCCGGCCGTAGTCGACGAACCCGTCGGCCAGCTCGTCCGATACCGGCGATTCCTGATTGAGCCGTCGCCGGTCCTCCCTGTTCTCCAGCCCCTGAAGATAGAACGCGGCGTTGAGGAACTGCTGGGGGGAGTTGTTCGCTCGCACGAACGTCGCCAGATCCCGCCCGGTAATGATGTGGCGCTGGTCGTCTTGACGGGGTGTGAACTTGCCGTTGGGCATCTCGCCGTTCTGGACGGCTAGCCACTCCTCAAACTCCGTGAGGAAGTCCACCCCTTCCTTGAAGGACCGCTGGCGGTTGTCTCGTTTCCTGATGCCGCGGTCGAAATCCTGGAGCAGGAACTGGCTGATATAGGGGCCACGGGTCACTCCGGCGGCGTTGCCGCGGAACAGCGTTCGGGGCTCGATGCGGTCCTCGAACCCAATCCGGAACAGTTCTCGTTGTCGTTGTGAGAGACTGTCGGCCTCGAAGGCCTGCTCGTAGGCGTCGGCGACCTCCGTGGCGGCCGTTCGGACCCGCTCGTCAGTGGGGTAGTCTGCGAACCGGACGTCACGTAACAGCGCCATCCAGTAGAGTTCGGTCAGCTCGGCGCCGGTCACCTCGCTGTCGAAACCCGGCGGTGCGGGCGCCCAGACATCGTTGGAGTCCAGCCCGTAGACGTTATACGAGAGCGAGGCTTCGGGATTCGCCAGCGGGCGGCTCCCTTCGGGGATATTATCGAAGTCGTCGGGATCGCCGCCGTCCTCCTGATCCAAGGCCGCCGCCAGGTCGCGGTACGCGTCCGGACGGACCTCACCGGCCAGCCCGCCGGACTCGTTCCGACCAAAATGTGGGAGTCCCTTGGAGTACGCCCCGTAGAAGTTCGTCCCTGGCTCGAACCATTCGGCGCCGCGGTTGGTCGGGTGGGGGTTGACCGGGTGATACAGCGCCGAACTCGGAGTGGTATCCGAGCCGGTCTCCTCGCCCGGTTCCGCCAGTTGTGCGTTGATGTTGTTCTGTCGGACTTTTCGGAGTTCGCGTCGACGCGCATTCCGTCGTTCTGTGCTGGTCGGGTCGTTCGAATCGGTCATGTCGGTTGGTGTCGATGTGGGGTCGTTCGAATCGGACGTGTCAACGGGTGTCAATCCGAAGCCGTCCGTCTCAGTGCGTCGTCGGTCCTTTCACTCGCAGTTCCACGGGCGGTGTTCCGTTCCCGAGCTCCGTATCGCGCTCTACTGTCTGACTCACACTCGGCGTCGCACGACGTGGCCGCCGTCTATCGACTGGTTCATGCTCCGACTTGCGGGGCTGGCCGCCCGCATCTCGGTTGTGGGGCCGATATGTCGAAACAGTACTCCCTGAGCCGCCGGCTCAGGGAGTGAGTCACCCGCGTGTAAATTACCTTTGCCCGGTGCGTGATGACGCCAAATGTGACCGGGAGGCGTCGATGCCACCGACCACATGGACCTCATCGCTGACCGGACCGAGTTCATCGAACTGTTGGGCGATGCAGGACCGTTGTAGACGCGGGACATCGTCGACACCTCGGAGCATTCCCGGTCGACGGTCGCGCGCTTAGGACGCTCCTCTCGGCGAAGGGGCTGTCAGAGCCCATTCCGGCCGCGCAGGACGCCCGCGCGAACGCCAGCGACCTCTTTCAACGAGCGCCCTTCGTGTGGCCAACGACCGTTCCGACGGTGTTTGCCCGTGTCGTATCGTCCAAGACACTGAACGCTCTGACCGGGTCGATAGGGGCATTATCCTCGATTTGCGCGAGGGCGAACTCATCGGATAGGTTCATGTTGACAACGCGTAAGCGACTATCCGGATAACTGTGCCGACGAGATTCGAGGTGGTCCGCTCAGGCCGGGTGCTGTGGCTCCGCTCTAGTATGAGATTGTCGCCCGGAACACTAACGACCGGCGTCATCCCCGGGCGGTGTGCCGTGTCGGCCGGCTAACCCTCGTGCCGGGCGGGAGGGGCCGTCAGGCCCCTCCAGGTGCCCCGACGGTGTGAGCCGTCCGGGCGGGTCGTGTGGCGCACGACCGGATGCGAGCGACCGACGCCTGCCCGCAAGGCGTGTCGCATGCCTGGGATCACCGCACTGTCATCGCACCCGCGTAGGTGTACTCGGGCGGGGATTGGGCACGCGACGGCACTTGCCGGCCGAGTGGCTTCAGGCTGCCGCTAGATGGCGTACTCGGACTCGCGGAGCTGGACGTAGGCGCCGTCGGCAAAGCGGGCCTTGTTCTTCCGGTATTTCCGGACCATCCGGATACCGCTCAGCCCCGACCGTAACAGGCTGAGGAGGCTGTACTCCCCACGGTTGAGCATCGTATCGGCGGTTTTGAACGCTCGGTCCCAGTCCCCGGGGCCGTATGGCTCGACGATGTCGGCAAGCGTGACGTTCCGAAGGACCTCCTCGCCGAGCGCCCCCTGCCAGGTCTCGTTGTACCGGTCGAGGTCGCCCTCGGCGGCCAGTCGGCCGGCGATCTGTCCCGTCCGGACGGCGACGTGGTCCCCGCCCTCGTGGAAGGCCGAGGTCGCACCCATCGCCCCCCCGACGACAGCGATATTCGCGCCCGCCGGCGACTCGATCGGCCGGGTCGAGGAGATGGGGTAGGTCTCGGTCCCGTCGCGTTTGCCCCGGTCCTCTACTAGCGGGAAGTCCTCGAGGTCGTAGCCGGGGTACTCGCGGGCCAACAGGCGCCGGAGATACTCCGACCCGCCCGGGATGGTGTCGTCGTCCTCGCGGAGCAGCCCCCACTCTGAGGGGTCGAACGCGTCGATGTCGAGCCCGATCGGCATCGTCAGCCCGACGCGGGCGACCCTGTCGTCGTTGGGAAAGACCCAGGGGTAGGCGGTGTGCCCGGGCATATACCCCCACCAGAACTTCAGCCGGTCGGGCTCGAACAGCTCGGCTGGCAGCCGTCGGTGTTCCTGGTAGGCGATGTGGTTGACATCCGTCGAGGGCATCCGCTCGCCGAGCGTGGTGTCCAGAAACTGGTTCAGCGCCGGCCCGGTGACCGTCCGCTGGGGGCCGTCGGCGAGTATCAGCGCCCCGGCCTCGACGGTCTCGCCGTCGGCGAGTTCGAGTCTGTGCGTCGGGCCATCCGGCCCCGAGTGGTCGGAGTCGACGCCGGTGACGCTGTCGCCGACCCGGTAGGCCGCGCCGGCGGCCTCGGCCTCCTCGCGGAGCCAGTCGTCAAACCCCGCCCGGTCGAAAGCAAAGCCAAACTCGGGATAGGAGGAGTCCAACCCCGTGTCCTCGATAGTGAGTGTCTCTGTCGGCCCGATGAAATCCGCCCCGTCGAGCGTCCGGAGCACGACCTCCTCGGGGACCGACGCGGGCAGGTCCATCAGGTCGACCCAGTAGTCGAGCATCCCGGCGGCGTCCGTCGAGTCGGGCCCGAGCCCCTCCCGGTCGGCCCGGGGCACCCCCTTCTCGACGACGAGCGTGTTCGCGCCGGCCGCGGCGGCAGCCCAGGCGGCGGACGTGCCCGCGGGCCCACCCCCGACAATGGCGACATCGACGCGTTCCATACCAGTATACGGCGCTGTCGGGTCTTAAACCTCCTGTCATCGGGCGAGGGCGAGCCCGGAGCCGACCGTAGGGGTCGCCCTCAGAGGTAGCCGTTCTCCAACAGGAGTTCCCCGTTCAGCAACGAGGCGCCGGCGGCGCCGCGGAGTGTATTGTGCGCGAGACAGTTGAACTGGAGGCCCCCTTCCGTCGGCTTGAGGCCGCCGGCGGCGATTGCCATCCCGTTCTCGCGGCCCCGGTCCAGGCGTGGCTGAGGCCGTTTGGGGTCCTCGAAGACGTGGACGAGCCGGTCGGGCGAACTGTGCAGGTCGAGCGCCGGGTACGACCGCATCGCCTCGGCGGCTGCGTCGGGTGTCGCCTCGGCGACGGTGTCGGTCCAGACGTTCTCCAAGTGCCCGTCTAGCGTCGGGATCCGGTTACAGGAGGCGTCGACACGGGCGTCGAGCCACTCGACCTCGGCACCGTCGAACGTGCCCAGCAGCTTACGGGACTCGGTCTCCATCTTTGTCTCCTCCCCGCCGATGTGTGGGATCGCGTTGTCGATGATCTCCATTGACGTCACCCCGGAGTAGCCGGCCCCGGAGACGGCCTGCAGGGTCGAGACAGTGACCCGCTCCAGCCCGAAGGCCTCCTCCAGGGCCGCGAGCGGCGGGACCATCGTGATCGTCGAGCAGTTGGGGTTCTTGACGAGCGCGCCGTCCCAGCCCCGACGGTCGCGCTGGACCTCGATGAGGTCGATGTGGTCGGCGTTCACCTCGGGGATCGTGAGCGGGACGTCGTCGTCGGCCCGGCCGTTCGAGGAGTTCGAGGAGACCACGTATCCCGCCTCGCAGAAGGCCGGCTCGACGGCTTCGCCGACGCTCGAGGGCAGCGAGGAGAACACCAGCGAGACGTCGTCGGGGACCGCCTCGGGCGCCGTCTCGCCGACCTCCATGTCGGCCACGCGCTCGGGGATCGGCGCGGAGATACGCCACTTTGCCGCCTCCCGGTAGGTGCTGCCGGTGCTGTCCTCGCTGGCGGTCAGTGCGACCACCTCGAACTCCGGATGTGGGTCGAGCAGTTGGATGAGCCGCTGGCCGACCGCCCCCGTCGCACCGATGATACCGACTCGCGTTGTCATACCCTCCCGTAGCGGATAGCCGGGTCAAAACAGTTTGGAAAGAACCACGAGACAATCACAGAGGCTGTGACCCGTCCGGGCCGGCGCCCGGCTCAGGCCTCGGCGGCCTGGCTACTCTGCTTGCTGGTGACGTAGCCGGCGACCCGGTTGCGAACCCCTTTCGACTCGATGTTGGTCAGCTCCTGAACGACCTCCTTGTTGTGCTCGAAGTCGGGGCCGAACGCGTCCGGGTATCGCTCCATCAGGAGATTCGCGGTCTTCTTTACGTAGGCGGGCTTGATGGCCATGTAACCCCACGTAGCCGGCTGGCCGTCTAAAAGGATTCGACTCGGCGCACACACCGGCCTGTGGCGGGGGCCACCACTCCGTGGGCTGCGTTCTGGCTCTCCGACCTGTGTGTCACCACTCGACGAGTTCGCGCAGCCGGGCGAGCGCCGCCTGCTCCCGTGGCCCGCCACAGCGCTCGACCACCTCGGCACAGTAGTCCAGCCGCTCGCGCAGTGTGTCGGTGTCGTAGGCCTCGACGTCGAGCCGTGAGGCCGCAACCGTCGCCTCGACGACCGCGCTGTACCCACGGTCTGTTGTCGGCACGGTCTCCCGTTCGACGGCCGCCTCCTCGGGGTGGAGGTGCCAGTCGACCCACTCGGTGTCGCCCTCGACCCCTTCACCGACCCGTTCGACACCCACCCGGACCCAGGCGTCGGCGCTGTCGAGCACCGGCTCACGCTCCTCCCGGACGGCGAGGGCGGCATCGGTGAAGTCGACCGGGTCGCGGGTGAACTGGACGTACCCCGCTCCGCGCTCGGTGAAGTTGCGCCAGGTCCGCGTCCGACCCCAGGTCCGCGCGCGGACCGGCCCGGCCGCGTTGGCGTGCAGCCCAAGCGCCGCGACGTTCCAGCGCTCGTTCGGGCCGAGCGTCGTCACGACCGACTCGGTGACGCCACGGAGGGTAACCGGCCAGGACACGTCAGACCACCAGCCCACGCTCGAGAGCGACGAACAGGCCGCCGGCGACGAGGTCGGCAGTCGTCCCGGGGTTGACCCCACGCTCGACCAGCTCGTCGGCCAGCTCCTCGGGGTCTTCCTCGCCGTTGCGTGCCGCCCGTGCCCGCTGCTGGACCTCCTCGGCGGTCTCGCGGTCGTGGGTCGTCACGACGAAGCTGTCGACCGCCTCGGCCAGCGCGGCGAGGTAGGCGTCGGCGGCGCGGTCGGTCACCGGGCCCGACCCGTCCCGGATGCGGTCGGCGGTGCGGAACGTCCGCTCGAACCCATCGGTGTACTCGCGGGCGATCCCGTCCCCCGGCGCGCTCTCGGCCATCACGTCCGCGAGGGTCAGCCCCCGCTCGCGCAACGCCGGCGCGGCGTCCTCACCCTGCCGGACGTCCGGCAGCGCCAGCTCCTCCGGGGGGTCCTCGACCGCGACATCGACGTGTTCGAACGCGGAATAAAAGCCAACGGCGTCCTCGACGCCCGTCGCATCGACGACCGCCCGGGCGCCCTCGGCGGTCAGGTCGCCGGCAGCGGCCGCCCGGACCAGCGGCACGAGCAACAGGACCGCGCCGAACTGGGTGTTCCCGCCGGTCTGGTTGCTCATCCCCGCGACCGCCCGTTCGAAGGCGTCGCCGACCGGCGCACCCGCCGCCGCGCGGTCGAGCCCCTCCCTCGCCCCCACCGCGCCGGCCACGAACTGCTCGAACCGGAGGTCGTCGTGGTTGTGGTGGCGGTCGACGTTGCCCGGCTTGGGGGTGCCCGAGACCTCGAGTAACAGCGCGAGCTGTGCGTTCTCGGCGGTCGACCGGCCCGCGGCGGTGTCGGTCACGGACCTGCCCCCTCCCGCCGTTTGCGGGCTCGCGGGTGGACCTCCAGGCTCGGGCGTTCGGCGAAGGCCGCGACGGCCCGCCGGACCCGTGAGAGCACCGCCGGCCTGTCGCTGGCCCGGCCGACGCTGACCGCGTCGGCGCCGTACCGGAGGTACTCCTCGACGCTCGCCCGGTCGCGGACGCCGTTGTTCGCGACCACCGCCGTGTCGGGCCCGACAGCCGCCACGACGTCCGCGACGACCGGCTCGGAGTCCATCGCGTCGACGTGTATCAGGTCCGCGCCGGCCGCCGCCGCCCGCCGACAGACCGCCGGCAGGGCCACACCCTCGACCTCGGTCCGGAGCTTCACGCTCGTCGTCGCGCCGGCCTCGCGTGCCGCGCGGACCTGCTCGCAGAGGCGGTCCGGGTTCCGTAACAGCCCGTGACCCGCCCCGGCTGCGCACATCTCCTCCTGGCGGCAGTGGGCGTTGACCTCGAGGACCGCGTCGTGGTCGCGACAGACCGCCGCGACCGCCCGGACCGGGCCGGTCGTCCCGCTGCGGACGTTTATGCCGGGCCGGAGGTCGGCGTCGGCGAGCGCCCCGAACTGGTCGTCAACGAACGCCACCGGGTCGGCCGGGAGAAACTCCGAGCGCTCCCGGTCGACCATCCTTCGGGCCGCTCTCCGGGTCGCGTCGTCCAGCGCAATCCCCCCGAGGAAGGCACAGCCGACGGCGTCCTCGGCCGCCCGGGCCCACGCCGCGTCGGCCTCCCCCGAGAGGCTCGCCAGCGCGACCGGCGGGTCGAAGGGCGCGGTCATTCCGCCACCTCCAGAGCCTCCCTGACGGCCCTGGCCACGCGGGTGGCGTCTTCCTCGGTGTCGAGTCTCGTGTCGGTCCGGACCACCGGCCGGTCGAGGCCGGTGCCGTCGTCGGAGTCGAGCACGAAGGCGTCGGCGAAGGGGTAGGCATCCGCGACACCGGCTGTCGAGGGCTCGTAGCCGACCCCTGCCATCAGGTCCGCGGCCGGCCCGGAGAACACCCTGTCCTCGACGAACGGGGAGACGGCGACGACTGTCGTCTCTGCGAGCGCCTCGGGAACCCCCTCGACGGCGAGCAGTGGGCCGACACTCGTCACCGGGTTCGAGGGGCCGACCACGACCGGGTCCGACAGGGCGTCCAGCACGGCGTCGGTTGCCTGCGCGCGCTCGGCGCCGCGGAACTCGACCGCCTCGACGGTCGGCTCGCCCTCGCGGGCGACCCAGAACTCCTGGAAGTGCATGCGCCCCTGGGGGGTGTCGACGAGCGTTGCCACCGGGTCGTCGCTCATCGGCAGCAACTCCCAGGGGACGTCGTAGGCGTCGGCGAGGGCTCGTGTAACCGCGGTGAGTGTCTCCCCCTCGTCGAGCAGTCCGGTCCGGGTGATGTGGACCGCCCGGTCCCGGTCGCCGATGTACATGAACTCCGCGACACCCGAAAACCGCCGCCAGCGGGCGATCTCCCGGCCGGCGGTCTGTGCCTCCGGGGGGAGATAGCGTGGCCCGGCCTCTAGACCGGCCGCCTCGGCCAGTTCCTGCAGGCGGGCGTTGGTCTCGCCGCTGTCGTCGTCGATCCCCCACCAGGTCTCCCGGTCGAGTACGTCACCGCCGAGAAAGAGCACGGTATCCAGGTCCGGGCAGACGAGGTGGCCGGCGATCTCCATGTCGTCGCCGGTGTTCGCCACGACCGTGGTCTCCCCGGGGTCGAAGACGGGGCCGGCACCGGAGAGCAGCTTGGGCGTCCCGGTCCCGCCGGAGAGAAAGGTCACCATACCATTTATGTGGTTCTGCCGGGGCATAAACCGTCTGCTCCCGGGCCACACGACGGAGGCTTTTACCGGCCGACCACCCAATACCACACAATGACGACGATCAAGGACAGCGTCCACGACCACATCGCGGTCGAGGGCGTGGCTCGGGACCTGCTGGAGACCCCGCCCGTCCAGCGGCTCCGGCACATCAGACAGCTGGGGACTGTCGTCCTGGTCTACCCCTCCGCCAACCACACCCGCTTCGAGCACAGCCTCGGTGTCTATCACCTCGCCGACCGCGCGCTCGACCATCTCGGGGTCGAGGGCCGCCAGGCCGAGCGTGTGCGTGCTGCCGCCCTCCTGCACGATGTTGGCCACGCCCCCTACAGCCACAACATCGAGGCGCTCGTTCACCGTCACACCGGGAAGTACCACGACGACGTCGAGGGGCTCGTCGGGGACGGTGTCGTCGCCCGGGTCCTCGCCGACCACGGCCTCAACCCCGACCGGATCGCGGGGCTCATCGCCGGTGACGGTCAGTTCGGCCAGCTGGTCTCCGGCGAACTCGACGTCGACCGGATGGACTACCTGGTCCGGGACGCCCACCACACCGGCGTCCCCTACGGGACGATCGACCACCAGCGGCTGGTCCGGGAGCTGTGTTTCGTCGACGACAACCTCGTCCTCGACGAGGGCAACGTCCAGACCGCCGAGAGTCTGCTGCTCGCGCGGGCGCTGATGAACCCCACCGTCTACTCCCACCACGTCGCCCGGATCGCGAAGGTGATGCTCCGGCGGGGGACCGAGCGGCTGGTCGAGGGTGGTGTCGACCCCGAGCGACTGCGCCGGATGGACGACCACGACCTGCTGGTGGCGCTTCGCGACCGGGAGACCACCGCCGAGTACGCCCGCCGGCTCGACCGGCGCCGCCTCCACAAGCGGGCGGTCTGGGCCGAGATGGACGCTGTTCCCGAGGCACTCCGGACGGCCGACCACGAGGCGGTCAGAGGGTTCGAGGCCGACATCGCGAGCGAGGCTGGCGTCGAGCCCTCGCACGTGATCCTCGACGTTCCCCCGGAGCCGACGATGACCGAGTCGACCTCGCGGGTGCTGGTCAACGGCGAGGTCCGCCGGCTGAGTGACCAGTCGACGCTCGTGGGGGCGCTGCGGGCGGCACAGCGCGACCAGTGGCGCCTCGGCGTGTACGCCCCCGCCGAGGAGAGTGAGCAGGTCGGTAACGCCGCCGTCCGCGCGCTGGGGCTGGACCTGAACGGCTCCCGGGTGCGGGATATCCGCCCCGGGATCAACGCCACACTCGATGACTTCTCGGGGGCCGACGGATGATCCTCGAGGGAACGATTCTCCGCGGCGAGGAGTTCGAGCCGGTCGACGCCCGCGTCACTGTCGAGGAGGGCCGGGTGGCGGCCATCGAGCCCGTCGAGACACCCAGTGACGACATCATCCTTCCCGCCTTTATTAACGCACACACCCACCTGGGCGACTCGATCGCAAAGGAGGCCGGTGAGGGGCTCTCCCTGGAGGAACTGGTCGCCCCGCCCGACGGGCTCAAACACCGGTTGCTGCGCGCGGCCGACCACGAGGCGGTCGTCGCGGCGATTCGCCGCTCGCTGGGGTTCATGCAGGCCGGTGGGACGACCGCCTGCATCGAGTTCCGCGAGGGTGACGTCGAGGGTGTCGAGGCGCTCCGGGAGGCCGCCGCGGGTGTCGCGGTCGACCCGGTCGTCCTCGGCCGGGGGTCGACCGCGGCGATGGAGGCCGCCGACGGCTTCGGGGCCAGCGGCGCCGAGGACGCCGACTTTACCCGCGAGCGCAACGCCACCGCCCGAGCCGGCAAGCTGTTCGGGATCCACGCCGGCGAGGTCAGGGCCAGCGACATCAACCCTGCCATGGATCTTGAACCCGACTTCCTGGTTCACATGGTCCACGCGGCGGACCTCCACCTCGAGCGGGTCGCCGACAGCGAGACACCGGTGGTTGTCTGCCCGCGCTCGAACGTCGTCACCGACGTCGGCACGCCGCCGGTCCGCGAACTGCTCGACCGGACGACCGTCGCGCTGGGGACCGACAACGCCTTTTTAAATAGCCCGTCGATGTTCCGCGAGATGGAGTTCACCGCCAAGCTGTTCGACGTCACCAGCGCCGAGGTGCTCCGGATGGCCACCCGTAACGGCGCACACATCGCCGGGCTCGACACCGGCCTCCTCGAGGAGGGGCGGCCGGCCGACCTGCTCGTACTCGACGGCAACTCCGACAATCTCGCCGGCGTGCAGGACACCCGACGGGCAGTCGTCCGCCGGGCCGGCGTCCACGACGTCAAGCGGGTCATCCACGCCTGAGGCGCCTGGGCACCCCGACTGACACCACGGCACGGCTCGCGCTCTCGCGGGTCGCACCCTCAGACCGGCCGCAGGTGCTCACAGTCCCCCGCGGTAATCTCCTCGAGGCCCACCCCCGTGTCGACGACGAGTGTCCCCGGGAACCGGATGTCGACGGCCTCCCCCACCACCTCGCCGCCCGGCGTCTCGACGCGGACCTGTCGTCCGAGCGTGCTCGTGTGCTCGCCCCAGGCGTCAACTACCCCCTCCAGCCCCCCGCGTAGGTCGTGAAACTCCTCGAGTAACCGCTGGGTGAACAGCCGGCGGTCGACGTCACCGACCGCGGCGCGCAGGCTCGTGGCCGGCTGCTCGCCCGGCAGCGCACCGGGGCTGACGTTGGCGTTCACGCCGATACCGACGACGAGCCACGAGACCCGGTCGGCCTCCCCCTCCATCTCGGTGAGGACCCCCGCGAGCTTCTGTTCGCGTGTCGCCCCGCCATCCGCGCCGGCCACGAGAACGTCGTTTGGCCACTTGATAGCGGCGTCGACACCGGCCTCCCGGGCTGCGCGGGTGGTGGCGACGGCGGCCGCCAGCGTGAACGCAGGTGCGTGTGCCGGGGGGACGTCGGGCCGGACCAGGATGGACAGCCAGACGCCGCCGGACGGGGAGGCCCACTCCCGGTCGAGCCGCCCCCGGCCGCCCGTCTGGGCGTCCGCGAGCACGACCACGTCCTCCTGGCCCTCCGCCGCGAGTTCGCGCGCCCGGTCGTTCGTGCTCGGAACGGTGTCGTGGTACTCCACCTCGAAGGGGGCCTCGAGGCCGTACTCGACGGCCGCACCGCCGAACTCGGGCACCTCACGGAGTTCGTACCCGTCGTCTGCGCTCGTGATCTCGAACCCCGCCTCCCGGAGCGCCTCGACCTGTTTCCAGACCGCCGCCCGCGAGACCCCCAGCCGGTCGGCGAGTGCCGGCCCCGTGACCGGCCGCTCTGCGAGCGTGTCGAGCACCTGACGGCGTGTCTCGTTCATACACGTAGCTTCCCCCCGATGACTGAAAAATCGGACGGG